>JAJYGB010000534.1 GCA_021785235.1 Bacteroidota bacterium | reverse complement strand
AACGTCTACCCGGAACAGCTCCCTGTTTCATTCACGATGGGAGCAGCCATCGATTTAATGGGCTTCGTCGATAACGAGCACGACAAGGGAACAGCCCTCACTCTGGCCGCCGACTTCCTCCATACTGAAAACTATTCGGAGCGATTCAACCTAGGCCTCGAATACAAGTTCCTCGGCATGATCGCGCTAAGGGGTGGCTACCAGACAAACCGCGATTTGCAGTCATGGTCCGCGGGCGTGGGAGTAAACACGACCGTCGGCGGCAACGACATCCAGGTCAACTATTCTTATTCCAAGATGCAAATATTCAACGGTGTCAACAGGCTTTCTCTGGTTATGTCGTTTTAGGCAGAGAGGACGTAGTAATTATGATATCCCGGAGAGTACTGGCAGTTCTGATAGTGTCTATGACGGCTTTGGCGGGAGCGGTTCCCGGCCTGGCGCAGGAGGGCGTGGGCAAACCGCGCTCCTCTTCCCAACCATCCACGGCCGAGTCATGGTCGGTTCGAATGACAGACGCGGTCATGACAAGGCTTCCGAATTATCTCACTTACGACAGTACCATGGCGTGGAACTACGAAGAAGGTATTCTCCTCCATGCCATATGGAAAGTATGGGAGAAGACCGGCGACAGGAAATATTTCGATTACGTCAAGAATAGCATCGACTATTACATCACAGCAAACGGGACAATCAAGACGTACAGGGCCGACGAGTTCAGGCTTGATGACATCACGCCCGGACGAGTTGTCCTTGACCTTTACGCGGCGACGAAGGAACGGAGATACGAGCTGGCCGCTCAATTCCTGAGGAAGCAGTTGAAGGAACAGCCCCGCACCAAAGAAGGGGGCTTCTGGCACAAAAAGATATATCCACATCAGATGTGGCTCGATGGTCTTTACATGGCGGAGCCTTTCTACGCGAAGTACGCTGAAATGTTCGACCAGCCCGCCGACTATAATGACATCGCAAGGCAGTTCGTCCTTATGGCTGATCACGCAAGGGATCCGAAAACAGGCCTCTTCTATCACTCATGGGACGAGTCGAGAACACAGAAATGGGCTGACCCGAAGACAGGCGACTCGCCGACATTTTGGGGAAGATCGATGGGCTGGTATATGATGGGGCTCGTCGATGTGCTCGACTATATTCCGCGCGACAATCCGGATCGTGGCAAGTTAGTGGAAATATTCAAGGGGCTCGCCACCTCATTGTTGACGTATCAGGACAAACAGACTAATTTATGGTACCAGGTCGTCGACAGAGCCGGTGCAGAGGGCAATTACCCGGAGTCTTCTGCCTCCGCGATGTTCGCGTACGCGTTTGCGAAGGGTGTTAATAAGGGATATCTGAGCAATAAGTACTTCAATGCTGCCAAAGCGGCTTTCGAGGGCTTGCTGAAGTATTCAATTGTAATCGATCCGAAAGGTATCCCCACTTTGACGAACACGTGCGCGGGTGCCGGACTTGGCGGACATCCGTACAGGGACGGTTCATACGAATATTATGTATCGGTCCCGCGGACGGACAATGATTTTAAGGGCGTCGGCCCTTTTATACTTGCAGGTCTGGAATTGGCAGGAACGGCAAAACGTTGAGCGCTTAGGCCGTCAATCAGCGACACAGAACGGTTGAAGAAATGTCAAAACTGAAATACCTTTCACTCGCACTCGGTGCGTTAACTCTTTCCTTTGCGATCGAGAGTGAAACGCCGCATCCGCAAACAACAGCAGACAGCGGCAAGATTGTCTGTCTCGATTGTTACCACAACAACGAATGGAAGGCTGGCAGGGACGGCAAAGAGGTCCGCTACCACTATATCTGGGAAGACACCGCAAACTCGGGCTATTCCGAATTGGGCGCGGTAATAAAGAAACTGGGTGCCGGTATCTCGGAGTCCCGGGTGGCGCCGACTAAATCGGTTCTCGACAAAGCGAGTATCTACATCATTGTCGATCCTGACACTCCTCTGGAGACAAAGAGCCCGCATTACATTACCGATCAGGAAATAGAATCGATAGTTTCCTGGGTGAGGAGCGGCGGAGTCCTCGCCATTTTCGCGAACGACAGCGGTAATTGCGAATTCACCCATCTAAACAGGCTCGCAGGGCGTTTCGGTATTCATTTCAACGAGAACAGCAGGAACGACGTCAAAGGGAAAGACTTCGAAGTGGGTGCGTTTACCGCTCTTCCACACATTCCCATGTTCGAAGGCGTGAAAAAGATTTACCTGAAAGAGATCAGCACTCTGAAGATCGAGAAGCCGGCCGAATCCGATCTGACTGACCACGGTGACGTCATAATGGCATCGGCTCAATTCGGAGAGGGATTCGTATTTGCGGTCGGCGATCCCTGGCTTTACAATGAATACTTTGACAACCGCAAACTTCCTGCAAGCTTCGACAATCAAGACGCCGCGCGGAGCCTTTTCAAATGGATCTTATCCAAAGCTCATGCAGTAGACAGGGACTGACGCGCGGAGAAGTGAAGTTGAGAAAAGGAAATTCTAAAAGCTGAAAGAAAGCGTTTAACATTATGAAAAAGAGTGCACTTAACGACTATCGTTTCTTTGACTCCGAACCGGCGATCAGGAAGATCGCGCACGATTTATACCTCGCGGTTAGAGATCTTCCCATCATAAGCCCCCACGGTCACGTTGAAGCCAGGCTGCTCGCCGAGAATGAACCCTTTCCGGATCCGACGGAGCTCCTTATAATTCCTGATCACTACATCTACAGGATGCTCTATTCGCAGGGAATATCGCTCGAGTCTCTCGGTATTCCGACAACAGATGGCACGCCAGTGGAGAAGGACCATCGGAAAATCTGGCAAATCTTCGGCGATAACTTCTATCTGTTCGCCGGTACGCCGACCGGAGTCTGGCTGAGGCACGAGCTTGTCAAAGTCTTCGGCATCGAGGAAAAGTTGAATTCGAAAACCGCGCTGAAGATTTACGACCGGATGGTCTCAAAGCTTAAGACGAAGCAATTTCTTCCGCGTACGCTCTTTGACAAGTTCAAAATCGAAGTCCTCAACACAACCGACTCGCCGTCAGATCCGCTGAAATATCACAAGCAGATAAGAGAATCGGGATGGAAGAAACGGGTGATCCCGTGTTTTAGACCCGATGCCGCCATCAACATTCTGTCGCCGAGGTGGAAAGAAGAGATCACCGCGATTGGCAGCATTTCCGGAATCGATATTCATGATTACCGGAGTTACATCAAGGCGCTTGAGAACCGCAGGGAATACTTCAAATCGTTCGGCGCGGTGTCCACGGATCAGGGAGTCGAGAGCCCATACGCGCACAGGTTGTCCGTCGGTGAAGCCGATGCGATCTTCCAGCGCGCGCTGAAGGGCGAGGCGACGGAGAAAGACGCCGCCGCGTTCACGGCGAATATGCTGATGGAGATGGCGCGAATGAGTGTCGAGGACGGCCTCGTCATGCAGATTCATGCCGGCGCTCTGAGGAATCACAACAAAAAGGTGTTTGCCAGTTTCGGCGCCGACAAAGGAGGCGACATACCGATTCAATCGGAGTACACAAGAAACATGCTCGAGTTCCTCAACGAGTACGGTAACAACCCGAATTTTACGGTGGTCCTTTTCACGCTTGACGAGACGACATACTCGCGCGAGCTGGCTCCCATTGCCGGCCATTATCCGGCCGTCAAGCTGGGCGCTTCATGGTGGTTTCACGACAGCATCCAGGGAATGACCAGGTACCGGCAGAACATTACCGAAACTGCGGGTATTTATAATACTGTCGGCTTCACCGACGACACCCGCGCCTTCCTATCGATTCCGGCCCGTCACGATCTCGCCAGAAGAATGGACTCGAATTTCCTTGCAGGCCTTGTGGCGAGGCATATCATAGATACAAATGAAGCGCGCCAGATGGGCAGGGCCCTCGCATACGATCTTGCGAAGAAGGCTTACCGGCTTTGAGCAAATGGGCGTGATGAGGAATTTCTTGTCAAAGTCGTATGAATTCATACAGAAATGCCGTAATTTCCTTCTTAGTAACCGGTCAAGTTACGACTTTTTAGAATTAGGAGGGTGAAGTTGAACAGAAGACCTCATGTTACACTAAGCGATATTGCGAAACAGCTCAATGTCTCGAAAGTCACTGTTTCGAAGGCGCTTAGGGGACATCCCGACATTTCCCGGGAAACAACGAAGCTTGTGAAAAAAGTCGCGGAAGAACTCGGCTATACTCCGAATTTCGCGGCCAGGAACCTCTCGTCGCGAAAATCGAGCACAATCGGTGTCGTGGTCCCGAAAATTGCCCACTTTTTTTTCAGCTCCATCATCGAGGCAATTTATGACGAAGCCTTTAATAACAATTATGATATCGCCCTCACCGTGTCGCAGGAAAACGCCGAGCGGGAGAAGAAACACATTGAGACGCTCATGGCAATGAGGGTCGACGGCCTTATAGTTTCAATCACTCAGGAAACAAAAGACAAAGCCATATTTGAAAAAGTCCTGAGCCGCGACGTGCCTCTCGTTTTCATGGACCGCGTGCTGCAGATGAATGGGACAAGCCAAGTCACCGTCGATGATAAGGGGGGCGCCATCAAGGCCATCGAACTGGCGATCACCAACGGTTACACGAAGATCGCCCATATTGGCGGGTACAAGGAAATCAACATCGGTAAGAGCAGGTACGAAGGATACATGGAGGCGATGAGACGGCATGGGTTGCCAATAGAGCCTGACTGGGTGATACACGGCGGCTTCGGTGAGGATGATGGTTACCAGGGCTTCATGAAGTTCTACAGGAGCGGGCACATGCCCGAATTTATTTTCGCGGTCACTTACCCGGTTGCTCTCGGCGTGTACGCCGCGGCCGCCGAGGTCGGAGTCAGAATACCGGACGATCTCGATATAGTTTGTTTCGGAAGCGCGAGTATCAATAAGTTTTTGAAACCCGCGCTCACATATATAGACCAGCCGACCGAGACCATCGGCAGATCCGCCGTTGACCTGGTACTCGAACATATCGCAGAGACTGAAGATTACAGGCCGAAGTTTGTCGAGGTACCCACGGAACTGGTCATGCGCGACACATGTGTCAGAAGAAAGCCGCTCGTCAGCTCGGCGGCAAAATAACACTCGCCCTTTTTCGTCACCTGCCCGGGAAAAGCTGCCATCATATCTCCTGGTGTGTTATCTTATGTACCGTATGATGGATGACGAATGTCCGGGTACGTGATTGACCTTTCAGTAAGAATGTCACGCGTGTCCCCGTTATTCCGTCGGTAAGAGCCCAAAAAATTCGAGAGAGAAAATAAGATGAGCAGGGAAGAAATTGTAAAAAGAATTATCAACTCGGGAGCGGTTGCCGTCATCAGGCTGCAGGATCCCAACAGGCTTATAAAAGTGGCCGAGGCAATTTACAATGGCGGCGTTTCGGGAATTGAGATCACGATGACCGTCCCGAATGCCATAAAGGTAATCGCGGAGGCGAGCAGGGAAATCGGAAGCTACATGAACGTCGGAGTGGGTACGGTGTTAAATGCCGAAACAGCGCAAAAAGCGATCGACGCGGGGGCGAAATATGTGGTCAGCCCGATATACAAGAAGGAGATCATCGAGGCTGCGCACAGGAACGACGTCCCCGCGATGCCCGGGGCGTTCACTCCTACGGAAATTCAAACCGCGCATGAAAACGGCGCGGACATTGTTAAGGTATTCCCGGCGGACGTGGTAGGAATGGCTTTCTTCAGGGGAGTCCTCGCTCCGATGCCCCACCTGAAACTCATGCCCACGGGCGGTGTGACGCTTACAAATGCGGGTGAGTGGTTGAAGGCAGGCGCCTGCGCCGTGGGAGTGGGGACAGCCCTCCTCGACAAAAAAGCTATCGCCGCGGAGGACTATAAGACCCTGACCGAGAACGCGAAAATCCTGATGGAAAGTATTATCAGGGCAAAGCAGGAAATGAAAATCGCATGACGGCTGATTCCAAAAACAACGCAGGTAATTCAAATGGCTGACAAGGTCGTTACGATGGGGGAGATTATGCTTAGACTGTCTACCCCCGGATATTCAAGGTTTGTGCAGTCGCAGCAGTTCGATGTAAACTATGGCGGCGGCGAGGCTAACGTCGCGGTGTCCCTGGCCAATTTCGGCCTGGACAGTTATTTCATTTCGAAGATCCCCAAACATGAGATCGGCCAGTCGGCCGTGAACAGCCTTCGCCGTTACGGTGTAAGGACGGACCACATCGTTCGCGGAGGCGACAGGCTTGGCATTTATTTCCTCGAGACCGGTGCGAGCCAGAGGGCCTCGAAGGTGATTTACGACAGGTCGAATGCCGCGGTGACTGAGCTCTCGAAGGATGATCTTGACTGGAACGACGTGTTCCGCGGCGCGAAGTGGTTTCACTGGACCGGGATTACGCCGGCTCTCGGAACGAAAGCGCAGGAAGCCCTGAAGGCGGCGTGCGAGGCGGCGAAGAAGAACGGGGCTACCGTCAGCGCCGACCTGAATTACAGGGCGAAGCTCTGGACCACGAAAGAGGCACAAGCGGTGATGGTGCCGATGATGGAGTACGTCGACGTCTGCATCGCGAACGAGGAAGATGCCGAGAAGAGCCTCGGCTTCCACGCGGGTTCGACGAACGTGGAGAGCGCTGAGCTTGATGAGCGGGGCTATTTTGAGCTCGCAAAGAGACTCAAGGAGAAGTTTCACTTCAAGGCTGTCGCCATCACGCTTCGTGAAAGCTTCTCGGCGTCCAGGAACGGCTGGAGCGCGGTGCTCCACGACGACAGGGACTGCAGAGAACCTTACCGCTCTAAGCGGTATGACGTGCAAATAGTCGACAGGGTCGGCGGCGGAGATTCGTTCTCCGGCGGATTGATCTACGGGATGCTGAACAAGAGCAACACCCGGGAGGCTCTTGAATTTGCTGTGGCTGCCTCGTGCCTGAAGCAAACAATACCGGGTGATTTTAACTTCGTATCTGCTGATGAGGTCGAGAAGCTTGCGAAAGGAAGCGGATCCGGAAGGGTTGACAGATAAGATGAGTTTGACCGGCTCCGCGATCTGATCGTTCAGTTGCGACTACTGGAGATGCATGATGCGGTTCACAGGGAAAGCCGTCGTTTTCTTCTTCGCGCTCGTAATTAGCGGTTGCCAATCCGGCAGGGCACAGACCAGTGCACGGGAACCCGGTGGCCCGTGGGTCCCGGATAGCGCGGGGGATACTTACAGGAACCCGGTGATATTCGCGGATTATTCGGACCCTGACGTGTGCAGGAGAGGAGACGATTTCTATCTGGTCTCCTCAAGCTTCAACCAGATCCCCGGCCTGCCGATCCTA
>JAJYGB010000510.1 GCA_021785235.1 Bacteroidota bacterium | reverse complement strand
ATTTGGTCATTGGGTCTGGACGGACTATGGCTGGACATGGGTTTCCGGTTACTCCTGGGGATGGGCTCCGTTTCACTATGGTCGGTGGTTCGTCGATCCCGCCTACGGATGGGTCTGGGTTCCCGGGTATGTCTGGGCCCCCGCCTGGGTTGAATGGCGCTGGGGTGGCGGGTACTGCGGCTGGGCTCCCTTGCCCCCGGGGTTCCATTTCAGAGTTGATGTCGTAGTGGGACCGGACGAGCGCGATTTCGGCGTCGGCATGAGAGGCTGGTGTTTCGTGGACGCGAGAGACATGGGTAGAACACGGTACCGGTTTGTGGACAGAGAAGGTGTTCCGCGAGTCATAGGAATAACACGGAACGTGACTAGAATTAGATTTACGCAGCAAGGGGTATACAATGTCGGACTCTCCAGAGAGAATGTGGAGAGAGTAAGCCGGAGACGAATCGAGACCGTGAACGTTGTCAGGACTAACGAAGTTAGTCGACAACGCGTCGTCGGGAACAGCGTCCGCATTTATTCCCCTGTTCCTTTCGTGCCTCGCGTGAGAAACGAGAAGGAGGCGATCCAGCATGAAAGAGTAAATCAGGCTCCGCAACGAATCCGGACAGGACAGAGTAACCCCGCGAGACAACGACAGGAAATGTCCCAGCCGCGTTTCAGACCGGAACGAGCAGCGCCACAGGTCAACCGGCAAAGGGAAGAAAATGTCCGGCCAAAGAATGAGGCAACGCACAGAGAGAGATACGAAGCCAAACACAACGACAAGAATGATAAAGACAAAAAGGGGCCCGTTCGGCATCGCTGAGGTTGGCCCGATTGTTTGTTCTGCCCCGTCTCGTACGGGGCTTTTTTATCAGCTGCCGTGCAAGGAATATGAGAGAAGAATATTTGTAAATTAGAAGGCCGATGAGAATCCTTGTTATAGAGGACGAAAAGAAAGTTGCCAGATTCCTGAAGCTCGGGCTGGAAGCGGAGAGCCACCAGGTGGACAGCGCATATGACGGGGAATCGGGTGAAAAACTGGCTCTTTCCGGCGAGTACGATGTTATCGTCCTCGATATCATGCTTCCCAAAAAGAACGGGATCGAAGTACTGAAGTCGATCCGGACGGTTGGAATGACCACCCCCGTCCTGATACTCACGGCGAAGAGCAGCCTGGAGGATAAGGTGGAGGGCCTGGACGAAGGCGCGGATGATTACCTTGTTAAGCCTTTCGCGTTCGCCGAGTTCATAGCCCGCGTGCGCTCGCTCGGCAGGAGAAGCGCGGTTGACAAGTCTACGATTCTAAAAGTCGCAGACCTTGAGCTCGACACGATAACCCGCAAAGCCAGACGCAACGGCAAGGAGATCGAGCTGACAAACCGCGAATACGCTCTTCTCGAATATTTTGTGCGCAACGTCAACCGCGTCCTCACCCGAACGGTAATCTCCGAGCATATCTGGGAATATAACTTCGACACCGGTACGAACATAGTCGAGGTGTACGTGAATAAACTTCGCAACAAGATCGATTCGGATTCTGAAAAGAAACTTATTCACACCGTCCGTGGGGCCGGGTACATGATGAAGACAGATTAATGTTCAAATCGATCAGGTTCAGACTCACTATCTGGTATTCAGTAGGGTTGCTGGCTGCGCTGGGTATCTTCGGAGTGGCTGCGTATGTGTACACGGGCGAGATGCTCTCCCAGAACCTCGATCTGTCTCTGCGAAACGAGACCGAGTGGCTGAGGGAGATTCTGGAAGGAAGACTCGACATGGAGCGGGGAAAGTCCCGGAATCCGCGGAGCGGCATCCTGAACTACCCTGCTAACCCCGGCATGGGCGAGCAGGGCGGGAACGGAACCGATGAGGATTACACAATCTGGAACAAGATATACGAACATTCGCTCCTCAATGCCAAGAAACAATTCGTGTACGTAATGGACAGAAGGGGGAGGGTCTTTTACAAATCTTTTAATCTTGGCCAGGACACGCTTCCTTCTCCTCCAGGCCTCGAACCATACAAAGTAAGCGTCACCAAAACGGTCCTCGGCGGCCAGAGAATACGCCTGGCTGCACTGGACACGAAATTTTATGAGATCAGGGTTGCCTACCCGGCAGACGAGATCACCGATGTACTTCAGAATCTATTCTCAATCTTCCTTGTCCTGATCCCGATCGTGCTCGTCATTTCGGTAATCGGAGGATTCTTCCTGGCCAGGAAATCGCTGAGTCCCGTCGACGAGATTACACGGACGGCAAGGAAGATAACCGCAACGAGCCTCCGCGAACGAATTCACGTGGACAATCCGCAGGACGAGCTCGGCAGGCTCACGGAAACCTTGAACGATATGATAGGGAGGCTTGAGGCATCCTTCGAGCAAGTCCAACAATTCTCGATGGATGCATCGCATGAACTCCGCACGCCGCTCACGATCATGCGGGGCGAGATAGAACTCGCCCTCCGCGGCGGCAGGAAAGCCGCCTCTTACAAGAAGACTCTTGCCAGCCTCCTCGAAGAAGTCCTGAGAATGTCGAGCATTGTGGAGGGACTCATCCTCCTCGCGAAGGCAGACAGCGGGAACGCGAAGATGGAAAAGAAGCCGACCAGGCTTGATTCCCTCGTCGTTGAAATACGCGAAGATGCCGATATACTGGCAGAGCAGAAGAAGATAAGCGTCTCAATCAGAAAACTGGACGAGGCCACGGTCATGGGGGACTCGGTACGGCTACGCCAGCTGATGTTGAACCTGGTGGACAACGCGATCAAGTATACGCCTGCGGGAGGCAAGATAACGCTTTCGCTGGAGAAGCAAGACGGCGAAGCCAGCTTCAGTGTGGAAGACACGGGAATCGGGATATCGCCGAAGGATCTGAAGAAGATTTTTGACCGTTTTTACAGGGTCGACAAAAGCAGGAGCAGGCTCCCGGACGGCCTCGGCCTGGGGTTGTCCATTTCGAAATGGGTCGCCGAGGCGCATGGCGGACGGCTACTTGCGGAAAGCCGTGTCGGATCGGGAAGCAGGTTCACGGTTGTCCTCCCGGCCATCTCCGGCCCCACCGATTAATATTTTTTAATCTGCATTTCATTGCCTCCCACAGGACCCGTGGAGTATGTTTACAAACATACAAATTAAAAGGAGGTGAAGTACCATGAAAAAACTGGCTTTAGTGATGCTTCTTGCTTCTATCGTGGCCTTCGGATCGGTCAGCGCCCAGCCGGCCAAAAAGCAGGTGAAGAAGGAAACCAAGACGGAGATGTCGAAGAAAACCGAAAAGAAGACGGTATCTCACGGCAAAAGCATGAAGATGGAAAAGAAGATGGTGAAAAAGACCGGCAAAGCCCGCGGGAGCAAGAAGGCGAAATGGACGAAGAAGGGCAGCACGAAGAAGCACGAGATGACTTCAAAGAAGATGGCAAAGAAACATGAGATGAAGTCTAAGATGACGATGAAGAAGAAAGAGACGAAGAAGGATTAATCTTCTCTCTTCCAATGCCCCTAGAGAAAAAAGTCCGCCCCGGGCGGACTTTTCTTTTTAGAGGTGGCCGTCGCCTCCGGGGTGACGGCCGCCTTGCAAATGCTAGTGCCTTCCGACTTCAGTCAGTTTGTACGCATCGAGAATATTGTTGAGAAGCTTCTCATCGACAAGTTTTTTCTCCATGAGTACAGCCCTGACAGTCTTGTTCTTCGAGACTGCCTCCTTTACAACCTCGGCTGCCTTGAGATAGCCTATGTGCGGAGTAAGCGCCGTCACGATGCTGACGCTCTTTTCGGCAAATTCCCTGCAGACCGCCTCATCGGCTTCGATGCCGTCGACACACTTGACGCGAAGTACATCCATGGCGTTCCTGTAAATTTCCAGCGCAAACGTAAGGTTGAAGCCTATGACCGGCATCATCACGTTAAGTTCCAGCTGCCCCGCCTGCGCGGCATAAGCGACCGCCGTGTCGAGACCAATGACCTGAAACGATACCATGTTGACCATCTCGAGTATACTGGGGTTGACCTTCCCCGGCATGATGGAAGAGCCGGGCTGCACGGCGGGAAGTCTGACCTCGGCAAAACCGGTGCGCGGTCCGCTGCTGAGGAGGCGGAGGTCGTTCGCTATCCTCGTCATGTCCAGCGCGAGGTTGCGGATCGCCCCGCTCAAGGCGGTCGCGCCCGCCATGCTTTGCATCGCCTCGAAATAATTCTTCGACTGCTTGAAGGAGACGCCCGTAAGGTTTGCAAGCTCTTTCGGCATCATCACTCTGTATTTCGGATCTGAGTTCACACCGGTCCCGACAGCCGTTCCTCCAATTCCGAGGTATGTCAGCTCTTCGCGCACCTTTTTAATTCTCTCTATATGTCCCTGAACACACGCGGCGTATCCGGAAAACTCCTGACCGAGCCTGATCGGAGTAGCGTCCTGAAGATGTGTTCTGCCGGACTTTATGACATGATCGAATTCCTTCGCCTTCTTTCCGAAAGACTTCTGAAGCTTATCGAGCACAGGAACGAGCTTGTCGACAAGGAGGATCGCGGAGACACGGATGACGGCGGGGATGACGTCGTTCGTTGACTGCGCCATGTTAACGTCATCGTTCGGGCTTATCACCGAATAGTCGCCGCGCTTTCCGCCCAGTATTTCTATCGCGCGATTGGCAAGCATCTCGTTCGCATTCATGTTGTGAGACGTCCCTGCCCCGGCCTGGAAGACGTCGACGACGAACTGGTCGGCGAACTTTCCATCGAGCACCTCATCGCACGCCTTGATGATCGCACCGGCCTTCTTCTTGTCGAGAAGCTTCAGTTTGCCATTGACGATCGCGGCCGCTTTCTTCACCAGCACGGTCGCCTTCACCCAGTCCGGATGAGGTTTCAGACCGCTGATGGGAAAATTGTCGACCGCACGTTGAACCTGCACTCCATAATAGGCGTCAACCGGAACTTTGAGCTCGCCCAGTGAGTCTTTCTCAATTCGATATTCCATAATTATCCCTTTCAATTAGGATGGGAACTTCGTATGACGGCGCGCAAAGCTTGAAGGCGGCACGTCGCTGAATTGTCGCGTATATTTGGGTGTTTGCAAAATTGACTCGCAGCCGGATATGTCATCCGGAAAATCAAAGCCGGCTCCCGACTTCATCCATGGGAATTCCTCTCACCACATCGGACGTCTTCAACAGAGTCACTCCTCTTGCAGCCCACTTCCGGAGCAACTCTTCTCCTTTCTCCTCATAAATTGCCTTTGCCGCATCTTTCACGAGATAGATCTTATAACGACCGAGGCCGAGAAAGCCTTCGATCGCATGCGCATCACAAACATCGAGAGCAACACCATAAACAACTATATCTGCAGGTCTGAGGATTTCTAGAAACTCCAGGACATTCGGATTTGAAAAGACATCGAATCTCTGCTTCCGGAAAATTATTTCACCGCGATGACCCGCAACCAGTTCCTTCAGACGACCTGATGGATATTTAGAATTGTCGACCCACAGCGGGTTGAGGGGCTTCGTGGCAGGAACCTTTTCCTGACCGGAAGTGCCTTGAAGACAGTGCGGCGGAAAGGTTTCGTGGTAGTCGGGGTTATCTGAAATTTCGGGATCGCTCTCAAGATGATAATCCACGGATCCGCAGATTTGTATCCCATGCGAGCGCGCGTAAAGTGTCAGGCTTGACAGGTTGTCTGCCAGAGTTTCGGCCCCAGGTACGTACAGCTTCCCGTCCGGCATCATGAAGTCATACTGCGTGTCTACATCCCAGAAGATCAGTTTTCCCACCGCATCAAGCCTCCAGCTTATTCCTCTTCACGGAATCGACCAACGTCATGATAATTGAATCTAACCATCACACCCCATGCACTTCAACTTCAGAAAACACGCCCGATCGGATTCGCGGGCCGGACGGATTATTTGTTCTCCCCGTTATTCGTTTTGGCAAATGATTCTTCAAGCGTGTGCCATGCGAGTGTTGCACACTTCACCCTGACTGGAAATTTGGAAACGCCCTGCAGCGATATCGCGTCTCCCATTTCCTCGCCGTAATCCCCTTCGGTCCCTTTCACCATTTCGTAGAACATCCCGGCAAGCTGTCTCGCCTCTTCGACGGTTTTGCCTCTGACAAGGTCGGTCATTATTGAAGCCGATGCCTGGCTGATGGAGCATCCCGCGCCGGAAAACTTCGCATCGGCAATGACGCCGTCCTTTACAAGGACGGATATCTGGATATCGTCGCCGCACGATTCGTTGAACCCGCGGGAAGTGAGGGTAGCGCCGGCTATGATGCCGTGGTTGTGCGGATGCTGGTAGTGATCAAGAATTATTTCCGTGAATAAGTCATTCAACGACATTTGCTTTTTTCCTCGGTCTGAAGAGTGCAATACCTTTCTCAAGAGCACCGGCCAGCGCATCGACGTCCGACTTGTCGTTGTAAAGGTAGAAACTTGCGCGGGCGGTGGATTGCACCTGGAGTTTTCTCATGAGCGGCTGGGCACAGTGATGGCCGGCACGTATCGCTATTCCTTCCGAATCGAGGATCGTAGATATATCGTGCGGGTGTACACTGTCGACAGTGAAAGAGAGGACCCCGGTTCCCGTGGCCCTCGGCCTGAAGATGTGAATGCCTTCGACCTCCGCCAGGCGGCTGGCAGCGTAATCGCCAAGCTCTATCTCGTGTTCCATGATGTTCTGCATTCCGCACTTTTCCAGGTAATCGATGGCAGCCTTCAGGCCGATCGCACCGGCGATATTCGGAGTTCCGGCTTCGAACTTGTAAGGCGGCTTCGCATAATTCGAGGTTGTCGGGAACACTTCATTTATCATCTCGCCGCCTCCCATGAACGGCTCCATCTTCTCAAGTAGTTCGTACTTAGCGTAGAGAGCCCCGATCCCGGTCGGTCCGCACATCTTGTGCCCGCTCAAGGCATAGAAATCGCAGTCGATATCTCTGACATCAACGGCCATGTGCGGCGCACTCTGGGCACCATCTACCATAGCAAGCGCGCCGGCTTCGTGAGCCAGGCGGCAGATTTCCTTAACGGGATTTATGGTTCCGAGCACGTTTGAAACGTGAACGACCGACACGATCTTCGTTTTCGGTCCGAGATTGTCCTTGAGCGACTGAAGGTCGAGCCGATAATCACTACTCATCCTGATAAACTTCAGGACAGCTCCCGTGTGGCGGGCGATTATGTGCCACGGGACAAGATTGCTGTGATGCTCCATCTCGCTGAGAATTATTTCGTCGCCTTTATGAAGGTTGTTCAACCCCCACGCGTATGCGATGAGGTTCAGCGATTCGGTGGCATTCCGGGTGAATACAATCGACTCTGATTTCCCGGCATTGATGAATCGGGCAACTTTCGTCCTCGCCTCTTCGTACATGTCGGTCGCGAGCTGGC
>JAJYGB010000241.1:1584-7379 GCA_021785235.1 Bacteroidota bacterium | reverse complement strand
ATAACGATGTATATCGCGGCGAGGATCTGGAACAATCTGAAGCGCAACGATTACGACGCGTCGCGCCAGATTCAGTATTTGTTTGTCACCATAGTCCTTTACTTCTTCATAAGCAGGCCCTACTGACTCGGTATTCCTAAAATCCTGCAGCTAGATCTTTACTACCCAGTGAGCTGAGGTTCGTTGTCACAGATTGTTGGCGGAGAGGAATTTCTGAAGGGCCGCGTTAAACTCAGTGCTGTTCTCCAAATTGGATATGTGCCCGGCGTCATGCACCACCGCCATTCGGGACCCCTTAATCGCTGCGTGCATTTCACCCGCGTCCGTGAGCGTGGTGATCCTGTCCTGCTTCCCGACGATGATCAGAGTGGGGACTGTTATCCTGGTAAGGCTCCCGGTCATGTCCATTCGCGCCGATAGGGCTATCATCGTCCCAATCAATGCAGTGTCGGAAGTCGATTCGATCATATTTCTGACTCTCTCAACCGTTTGTTTATTGCTCTCGAAGGTCTTCGGTGCAAGGAGAGCCTTTATCTGAGCCTCCACGAACTGAGCTTTATTTCCTGCGAGGAGCGTTTTGATCTGATTGGCCCTGTTGATCTTGGCTTCGTTACTATCGGGAGAACTTTTTGTGTCGCACAGTACGAGGCCCGAAAAACGTTGAGGCTCCCGATCTACTGCACGCATCGCCGTGTATCCTCCCATGGAAAGTCCGCACAAGCAGGTTTTCTCCAGACCAAGGTGTTCCATTATTGCAATAACGTCGTCGATGTAAAACTCGACAAGATACTGCCCGCTTCCCGCTGCGCTCTCGCCGTGCCCCCGCATATCGAAGGTGACGACAAAATGATCGTTTGCAAGTAGTTCGGCTTGTTCGTTCCACATAGATTTGTCGAATGGAAAGCCATGAATGAAAAGGATGTTCTTATTTGCCTTGTCACCCCTTGTTTCGAATGCGATTTTGCCCGACTTGGTATCCAGGAACATTACTTCTCCTTTACGCTTCAAATTGGAAATGAATTTAGTGTAATTTAAAAATGTGGCTAGTTACGAAAAAGCATCGTAATTTAATGTAAGGGCAAAATGGCTGGAATCCTTTCGGTGATATTGCGTGCGGAGCACCTTACCCCGTGGCGGGTTCATGACTAATCGTGCCACACGGTTCTGGCAAAATAGTCTAAGAACAATCCCTTCTGAAGATAGATCTTCATTCCTCAACGAAGCTTATTTCACCAATTACTTCAGGGTGAAAATATTCGCGGTCGCCATTTTCACGATCCAGGCTTTCGTAGTTATCATCGACCTTCAGCGACTGGCTAACGGCTTGTGGGAGATGAATGAGGGGTACAGATACCTTTTTTATCTCCATCTCTTGCTGGAGGCGGTACTGCTGATTTTTATCATCCTCACCACGTTGAGGAAACCCGATGGTCCCCCGTCGATACGGGTTTCGCACATGGTGACGGTCCTGCTCTTCATAATCTTCATCATGATCTGGGCGGCTGCCGTAGCCACCGTAGCCCAGACGATTCACGGTCTCATCACTGTCTATGTCATCTCCATCTTCGGTGTCGCGGTAGCGTTCTACGTAAGCGGCGCGATGAGTCTACTGATGTACCTAGTGGCCCAGGCTGTTTTCCTTTTCGGGGTTAGTCAAGCTCAATCGAACCCGGAAATATTGGTCGGCCATTACCTGAGTAGCACCGCGCTTGTTGTCGTCGCCTGGATCATTTCCCGACTTGTCTTCTCGTCGAGGGTAAAAGAGTATCTCGACAATCGAACGATTGAAAAGCAGAAATTTGAGATCGAGGCGGCAAAAGAAGAGAGTGACACAATACTGAAGAATATTTTGCCGGAGAGCATCGTAAGCCAGATCAATGGGCTGGGATATCCTCAGCCAAGATACAATTCCTCGACGACCATCGTGTTTGCCGATTTTGTCTCATTCTACAGAATTGTGGAAACTTCCGACGCGCTGAAGGTGCTTAAGATACTTGAGCGGCTATTCAACTCATTTGACGATATCGTGAGAAGTCACAATCTCGAAAAGCTGAAGACGATAGGTGATTGTTACATGTACGCCGGCGGACTTTTTACCGATGACAACCAGCTTGATGCTTCGATTGAAGCGGCGTTTGAAATGAGAGAAATAGTGCGGGAATCTTCCGAACAACTGCGATCGCGGACTGGTCGCGACTGGGCCCTCAGGATCGGCTTACACACGGGTCCGGCTATAACGGGAATTATCGGAACATGGAGATTCATATTTGACGTATGGGGACCGACCGTTAACATCGCGTCGCGGCTTGAGGCGGCTTCAATGACGAACAAGATCAACGTATCGCGCGCGGTATATGAACATCTCAAAAAGAGCGGCAAGTATGACCTTGAGCCGCGCGGCGCCCTTGCGATTAAAGACATGGAACCGGTCGAGATGTTTTTTGTGGAGAGAAAAGGGGAAAGCCAGCCGACGCCTTAAATGGTAGTTCATGCAGGAAAGCTATCCTGCTTGACTTCACCGAATGGAAGGGCCTTTTTATTCTTCCCTTTTCTTGGCGAAGAATTCCTTTAGGAGCGAGCCCGCTTCCGCGTCCATCACTCCGGCGATCACCTCAACGCGATGATTAAGCCGCTCATCCTGCGCGATGTTGTAAAGGGTCGAGCAGGCCCCCATCTTGGGATCGTAGCTTCCGAAAACAACGCGGTCAAGCCTGGACAGAACCAGCGCGCCCGCGCACATAGGGCAAGGCTCGAGTGTCACGTAGAGCGTGCAGCCATCGAGCCGGCGACTTCCAAGGTGATTCGCCGCCGCCCCGATAGCAAGTATCTCGGCGTGGGCAGTCGGATCCTGTAGCATCTCGATCTGGTTGTGGGCCTTGGCGATGACCGTGCCTCCTTTGACTATGACCGCGCCGACAGGGACCTCATCGCGCCTGAACGCGGTCATCGCTTCCTTTAGAGCCATCGCCATAAAACGTCTGTGTTCGTTTTCCATAAGGTATTATTCCTTCATCAGCCCGCGATAGACACGTGGATATCCACACCCGCCTCGTTGGTCGTTGTGCCGGGGATCGGCGAGCTCGATACTGTCGGGACGATGCGAGTATTCTTGTAGTAGATAGACGCGGTAACGCGCTGGCTTACATCGTACTTGAAACGGAGCTCAATGGAAATCTGGTCCGTCCCACCGAGAGGTTCCGGGCCGCCGCTGATATTTGTAACTTTGTAGGATGTGTTGCTGGATTGAGAAACCGAGTAGCTGGCGCTGATGTCGATGTCATTTTTGAGATTCAGGCCGAAGAGCGGCAGCGAGAAGCCTCTCTTCGCGTAGTCGGCGGTTACGGAAAGCTGGCCGGTGTACGTCTCGGCGATCGTTTGCGCCGATGGATTGAGCGTGTACTGGTCGCTGGTGTTGTAAAGTACAGATCCCGAAATGCTCGCATCTCCCCAGTTCTTGAAGGCTATATTCAGACCGACGAGCGGCTGAAATCCATACGCTATCGACTGGGCAGTTGTAGTCTGGCCGCCGCCGTTATTGTCCTGCCAGTTTTGTGAGTATGTGGACTGGTACGCGTTGCTTAAGCTTACCTGTGAGGCGAAGCTCTTGAATAGCGGAAGATTCTCCAAGCCGCTCCAATTGAATGAGTAATTCATCCTTGGCATGTATTGGCCGAATATCTTGTCGAGTATCGGAAGAGTTTCAAAGCCCTTGAGGAATGCCTGCGAGATATTCTGCTGTGGAGTGGATGGACTGCTGTTCTGCAAATTCTGGTATTCAGCCGCCACCTGGTTGATACCACTCTTGAACATCGAGAAGATGAAGACGGGAGGAAGAGTGAAGAAACTTCTCGAAACCTGACCGCTCACCTGCGTGTTCAGACTGGTCGGTATGATGTTTCCCAAGGAGTCTGTGGTAAAAGTTGTGTTTCTGTTGTATGACCAGCCAACGTGCCAGGAAAGGTCAATGCGGGCTCCAGTCCAAAGGTTTCTCGATGTTCTGATATCCATGGTGTTGCTGTTGGAGAAATTGTCAGTCAGTCCTATCCCGCCGACGCGCTGTCCAGGAACGGTATAGAAGCTGAAGAACGGGAATGATTTCCGCGGAGCGTACATGAGTTTCCCGAACGGATCGGAGATCAGGCCGAGCTGGTACAGCTGGGACGGTCCGAGCTCAGGGTCGCTTGCTTGTATGAATGGCACTTTAAAGAAGTTGCTCATACCGGGGCGATAGCTCGGCAACCCGCCATTGGAAGAGGTGTTTGTCGAGGAGAAATTTATCCCGATGTTATCGAAATCGAGGAACGGAACCTTGATAAGGTTCTTCAGGAGTTTCAGTATGTCCTGCGCGTTTCCCTGGTTGGACTTTGAGGTATCCGCCTGGGGAGCTTGGAATTCCTCTCTTCCTCTTCGTCCGCGTTCGCCTCGCTCGGGCGCTTCGTTCGCCTGGCTCGCCGGGCCGCCCGCGAACCACGGGTCGGTTAGGTCCTTCAACCTAAGATTCGTACCGAGCTGGAGGGAAGCGTTAAACCCCGCTCCTTTACCCTTCGCTCCCTGCTGAACAGAGTTTGTCCACTGGTATCCGGAGTTGTAGCTCGCCTGCAAATCCATGTATTTCTGGATTCCCAACGGAAGCTTCGGCGCGGTGGAAAGAGCAAACTGCTCCGAATAGCTGTAGTCGTCGCCGAAGTTGACGAGACCGCCATTGAGGAAGATCTGGCGGAAGACGTATGAGTCGGGACGCAAGACAAGTGGGTTCGTCGTTGTGCTGACGCCTCGAGCGGTATCGGTCTCAATCCCGAGGAGAGAGCTGCTTATTGCGAAATTATAAGCTATGCTTGGGTTGAGGATCCCGTTGTTCGTGAGTTTCCATGTGAAGCCGCCGGAACGCTGTGCCGTGAAGTTCGGAGTAACAATAGGGCTCGTCTGCGTCCAGAGTTTATTTACGGAGAGAGAACGCGCAGCGTTCATAGAAAGACTGAGAGAGTTCGGCAAATACCTGATCTGGAAATCCTGCGACTGTCCCGACGGTCCTGGCTTCGAAGAGGGAAAAGGTGTGTAGTAAGCCATTGGATCGAACTGGACAGAATATCCCGCGTTGTATTGCCATGACCACATATCTCCAGTTTTCGTCTGCGTATTCCTGAACTTTGATCCGTTCCAATTAAATCCCATCGTGATATTGTCCACGATGTCACGGATATACCACTGGTTCGAAGGGAGCATGATCCTCATGCCCGAGATCGACCATTGGTCGTTCACTGACAAAGTTTGGGAGCTGGTCAGAAGGCTGTCCGCCAAAATGGCCGCGGAGTCTGCCGACACACCTTGCTGAATCAGATATGCTCTTCGCCTTTGGACCGCTTCCGAAACAAGTATATCGCTATTCGGAAGATACAGCGGGTTGGAAAACGATTCGGTGTGGTTATAGTAGAATGGGATCGATGTCCCGACCCATGAGCGCGGGAGGAACTTGCTCATGTTGATCGACCCGCTGATCCCCCAGTTTCTCTGATTACTTCTCGATCCGAACTGCGTGGTCAATGTGTGAAAATACGGATCGACGTTCGTGTAATTGAATGCAATTGTCCCAAGGTCTGCCAGCTGAATGCTTGTCGAGACTTGATACGCAAGCCCCGGCGTGTTGTCGACGTTGGTTAGTCTCAATTCGTCAATCCAGACCTCCCCGACGAGGGGAAGCGGAGTCCCCCTATGGGGCGGATTGGTGATGCCGATCTGGAAATAAGTCACGTTTTGAAGCGAAGGATTGCCTTTCAGCCAATATGTGGAGCCCGGGA
>JAJYGB010000241.1:0-1574 GCA_021785235.1 Bacteroidota bacterium | reverse complement strand
CGATAACCTGATTCACGGAGTCACGCTGCTGCTTAAGCGAAGTAAGCGCTGCGAAATCTATGGAGATATCCTGCCAGCCGCGCTTTACAGGTTGGCGGTATTCATAGAAGTTGTTGGCATCCGTTCCAAACCGCAAATAGACCTGTGCGTCGTAGTTTGTGGAATCAACATAATTGAAGCTGGGATCGCCGTGAACGAAGACCTTCATTGTATGGTAATTGAAAAAGTCTTCCGCCTGCGGAAAAGTCTTGTACACATAGCGGGAGCTGTCGTCCTGAAGCCCGTTGAGGATCAGCGCGAGAGATTGCTCGTTTCCGAGAATCGGCCCTGAAGGGCTCGAGTTGTCGACGGGTTGAAGGCCCGGAGCCGGCGCTGTGTATCCGGGATTGTCTTCGATGTTTACAACCGACACTTGCATAGTGCTGTCGTTCGGGTTCGGTGTCTTCCAGTAATTGCCGACAAGGTTCATTTCCGCGATCTTGACATGCATGGGGCCCGAATTGCCGTTGAACCATATTCGCACGTACTGGACGTTTGTGAGACTCGGATTTCCAACCGCTCTTTCGAAATCCTGCAAAGGGATGACGTACTGATACCATCCGTTTGAGCCTCCGCCGGCGATAAACGGATTGTTCGTCGTATCGAGCTTGACGTTATATTCGAAGTAGCTGTTCAGGAGGTCTAGCGTGCCATTGTGGTTCAAGTCCTCTGTGTCGGGGATTCTGCCGTTTTCGGTCACGCTGTTTCCCTGCGTCCCGTTCACACGGTAGTAGGCGCTGTCACCAGCGACGTTCGGGTTCGAAAATTCGTAGTTGTCGCCTTCCGGATCGCTTCCGTTCGGGTCCCACGGCCTGTCGGAGTTCTGAACGATCCATGGGAATGCGGCTCTTTCCTGTACGTCGTTCATCAAATCAAGCCCGAGGTCCAGGCCCGGCAGCAGTCCGCCGTTCCCTGTCGTATCTTCTGTATGCAGAATCCTGTCTCCGAAGATATCCTCGCTGATCTGTCCCAGGTCGATATGCATTTGGCCCGGCCCATGAACAGTGTCGACCTTCATCCAAATTTCAATGTAGGTCATGTTCTGCGCGACGAGGTCACTCGCGTTCGAAGAGAGGAGTGTCATCATTCCGCCCCAGTCCTGCGTCGGGTCGGCAAGGAGAGTCGAGTTGAGATCTCGTGCCCTGTTATACTGTCCCCTCACAGTGGGGAGCATTCCGACCGAAAGGACTGTCTGGCTTTGCTGATCTGAAGGCACATTTCTCTTCGGCCAAATGTCCCTGACGCTGATAGGTGAAGGGCTTCTGTTGTACCAGAATGTCCAACCTCTGTAATCGTTCTTCACCGAGTCGGTTATCCCGGGATGGAGGGAATCGAGCGCCGAAACCGCCGGTGGACTTGCCATTGTCCAGTTGTAGTAATTTATAGGAAGTGGTATGGTCTTCTTGGATCCTTCAAAGTCGTCGATGTAAGCGATGCTGTTTCCATTGTCACTGGAAATTGTACTTTTCTTTGTGTTCGGGTCCGGTTTGATATATGCGTACTCGGCATTAATCGCCAGGTTCGAAGGTGCACTT
>JAJYGB010000638.1 GCA_021785235.1 Bacteroidota bacterium | reverse complement strand
ATAATGACGTCGGAAAGGAGCAGGTGGATTTCCCCGCCGTAAGCATCGGAAAGAAGTTCAGCATCCACGGAGTCAAGTGACGTCATCACGTTGTATCCGAATTCTTCAAGGGAAGTCTTGGCGAGATTCAGCAGGTCGGCCTGATCCTCGACGACAAGGATAGTCTCCGTACCCCGTAAGGACTCATCGGGAAGTTCTTTTTCGGGTTCATAAGTCTCACCGACGAATCGAGGCAGGTATACTACAAATGTGGACCCCTTTCCGAATTCGCTCGCAACCTCAATGGCGCCGCCGTTCTGCTTGACGATTCCATAGATGGTAGAAAGGCCGAGGCCGGTTCCATGCCCCTTCGGTTTCGTCGTAAAGAAAGGCTCAAAAATCCGCTTCAATGTTTCCGCATCCATGCCTCTGCCATCATCCTCAAATTTGATCTTGACGTACTCGCCCTGGGCCATGTCGGAGGAACCACGTAGATATCCGGGAGGTAATGAAACGTTTACGGTCTTAATCGTAATTGTTCCCACATCCTTTATCGCATCTCTGGCATTTGAGGCAAGGTTAACAAGTATCTGGTCGAACTGGGTCGGATCGATTCTCACATTCCACAGATCTTTCGTAGGTATGAAAACCAGCTTGACGTTCTCCCCAATTACTCTGTTAAGCATATTCCTGATGGACTCAACTGCTGAGTTAACGTTGATCACCTTCGGCGATATGATTTCTTTGCGTGCGAAGGCGAGGAGCTGTCGCGTAAGATCCGCGCCTCTTCTCGCGGCGTTCACTATGGCGTCGAGGGGCTGCTTCGCGGGGTCGTTCTCACTCAACTTCCGCCTCAGAAGTTCGGCGTATCCCACCACAACGTTCAGAATGTTGTTATAATCATGAGCTACCCCGCCCGCGAGCTGACCGATCCCTTCAAGCTTATGCGACTGAAGAAGCTGTTCCTCAAGAAGCTTCTGAGAAGTTATATCCTGTTTGACGGCCACAAAATGCGTTATGGCGCCGTGTTCATCGAGCACGGGAGTTATTGTCATATACTCATTGTAAAGAGTATTGTCCTTACGCCGGTTCACAAGCTCGCCGTGCCATGGCTTGCCCGACAGAATGGACTCCCACAATTCCTTGTAGAACGAGGGCCCCTGCTTCCCGGACTTGACAAGTTCGCGCGGATTCCTTCCGATGGTCTCCGACAGATTGTAGCCCGTCAGCGATTCGAAAGCAGCGTTTACCCAGACGATTGTACCTTCCCGATCGGTGATGACGATACCATTGGCCGCGGAGTTCAGGGCGGCGATCTGGAGGCGCATTTGTTCCTGCAGTTTCTTTCGGTCGGTCACATCCCTCACTATGGTCTGAATCGCCGGTGCGCCCTGAAAGGAGACAGGAATGCTCGCGGTTTCAACATCCGCCACGGCCCCGTCCAGCCTCAACATCCTGCCTTCTCGTATCTGGGAAGAAGTCCGGGTCTTCTGCATCTGATCCAGCGCGGTCGCGACCAGCTCTCTGTGATCCGGGTGCACGACCTCCATGATCGATTTACCGAGCAACTGGTTCAAGGAATTCGCCCTCAGGATTTCAAGAGACGCGGGATTTAAATGGATAAATTTCCCGTCCCTATGTATCATAATCGCATCGGGAGAGTGATCGACAAGCGCGAGAAAGCGCATTTCGTTTTCCGACGCTATTTCTTCGGCACGCCTGCGTTCCTCGCGTTCTTCGTCGGCGATCTGCAGCGCAACCCTGACGCGTCGAGTGGCGAACATTGGGACCAGAGCCGCCAAGTACAAGAAGAAAAGATGGGGCAGCAGCATGCTGGCCGATACGTCCGGAGCCGTCGCTGCTTTCGTCCCGGTGTTGACCACCAGCATCAGCGCAATTTCCGTCAGGCCGCAGATTGTCGCGGAGAGAATGCCGGCTCTCTTCCCGAGCAGAAGACCGGCCGCGACCACAATTATAATGTACCTGTTGTTATCCGGAGGGAGGACGGGCTGGTATAATACGGCAAGCAGCGTGAAGACAGTCCACCCAGAGGCAAGAAGAACAATCACCGCATGCTTCGTTTCGCCGCGAGAGTTTAGCCACAGCCCCACAAACATGGCAATGACAGTCGGCAAGTAGAAGGTCAGCCAAATATGGATTAGCAAAGGATGAAGAATTGACAAGGAAGCCCACAGGAGAGTCAGCGCCCCCATCGCTGTCCAGATGTAGCGGTAGACGTCCCTCCCAAAAGCCACCTTCTCCGGGGACCCTGCGGCGACCGGCATGAACGGGAGTCCGATCCTCACTGCAGAAGTCCGGGTAGGGTCTCAGTCGGTAGACGGTGTGAGCAGGAGGTCTCACCGCGGGAAGGCAAAGCCATGTTCATTCGCTTGTCAGATAATATACAGCCGCTCATGAGAAATGTGACATAAGAAGATCCTGAAATCCGTGCCTGGTTTGTCTTCCCAGGGCCGACTTCCTCCATTCAGAAAATGGCCTCCGCGATCGGCCCATGCACCCTCGGCGCTGCCAGCCGACGAGAAGAGAGTATCCTGCACACTTTTCGAGTACAACTCCGCTTTTTCAATGTTCGGGAAAAACGCATCCCACGTCCCCACCGATCTGATCTCCGATAAACGTGCCGGGCTGTCCAATGAGGTCCGTCTATGGTTCAACAGTGTAAGTATCGGATAAATTCTGGCATTCTTTAGACACGAAGGCGACAACATCCCGCGTGTCGCCTACTTCATCAAAATCATCTTCCGGGTTTGGGATAATCCTCCCGCTTCGATCCGGAGGAAGTACACACCGCTCGGAAGCTTCGATCCGTCGAACCTAATCTCGTAATGTCCGGCGTCTTGATGCTCGCTGACTAGAGTCGCTATCGATCTCCCTGCCACGTCAAAGACCTTCAGTTCCACGAAACCCGGCTTCGGAATGCCGTAGCTGATAGTGGTGGAAGGGTTGAACGGATTCGGATAGTTCTGTGAAAGCCCGAGCGTTTCCGGTACATTTGCGCCGGTTCCGGGGCCGGAGATTCCAGTTCCTGTCCCCTTGTTCCTGTAGACTCTCAGCTCACCATTGTAGCTGTCGGTCACGTAAGCCTTCATTCCATCGGGTGATATGGCGACGTTCTGCCCAACGGCGGAGAAAGTCTGAACGACCGAATCGCCATCGAGCGAGACCACTGCCACATCGAAGTTCCCGACCACAAACGCGTACTTATCGTCGGGGGGGATCGCGACGTTGTGAAAATTGGAGTTAGATGAAAAAGGGATCGCACCTATCACGCTATTTGTCGGAAGGGAGATGATCTTCACGGAGTCGGAAGTCACCACCGCACGGTCTCCTTTATGCGTAATCGCGACACCGTAAGACGGGCCAACGCCTGAGATATTTTGTACTGCCGATGTCGCAATATTTACTCTCTTTATCCCGGTTGTCAGGACATTGGTTGTCACAAGAACGGTCACGCTGTCAGGGGCGACGGCAACGCCATACGTAACTCCTGAAGTGTTTACAGAAACAAACGTAGACCCCATCGTCTTGCCCGAAGTGTCGAACCATCTCAGTCCTTCCTGCACGCACAAATCGTTCAAATCCGGCATGACCGCGGTCTGCCCGTCAGGCGTCACGGCGATATCATAAAGAGTTGTAGCAACGCAAGGAGGGTAGAATACGGCGAGGATGGAGTCGCCAAGCAAGTCCACAAGCCTCACGGCGTTGGGCTTCGCGCACGTAACCAGCGCCTTGACACCGCTTGGGACCACCGCGATTCCGGAAGGATAATCACCGTACATCGGGATGGTGGAGAGGACGGAATAGTCGGTGGCGGACAGGACCGTGACGGTTCCAGATGTGTCCTTGTTTGTCACGAGAATCTTCGAGCCGTCGGGAGTTGCGGCTACACTGAAACAATTCGAGCCTGCGGCAACGACCGTATCAAGAACCCAGGGATCCTGTGCCATCACGACGCCCGAAAAGGCCAGGGTCATAATCAGCAAATGTAGGAAAGATACTTGTCTCACAAATCGAGCCCGCATCGAGCACCTCCTTTTACACGTGAAGATAAGCGAAGGGAGCGATAAGAGTCAATCGCTCAACTCTGGTTCCGGGGTGGATCGTGGCGTAGGAGTATAAACAGAATCGCGCCCCGCATTGCTGCGTTTGACGCAAACGCAATTGCAAGGGCGCGACTCTCTACGAGTCTACGACTCAATAGAGTCATAGACCTATTTGTGGCTAATCAATAAGAACCGAGTTGTGTAGAGGCTCCGCTGCCGTACGCCGTCAGCTCGCCTGAATACATGGCTTTGTCTTCGTTGACCATCTCGTATTTGACGACCCCGCCGGGAACATCCGTTGCTCTGTAAAGCCTGAGCGTCATTCCAGGCGCGACGCCGAACTCCAGCTGATCACACTCAAACGTTCCGGCCGGAACCGTAACAGTTACACCTTTCTTCACCACCGAGCCCTCGATAGACTCCGGGGTCAAATGCATCGGTGTTGTATACCAGCCCTCTGTAACAGGCACTTCCTTCGGTGCATCATTTCCGAATTTCTGCCTCATCCTCCTGATGGAGCCCTGCTTGTCGCTGAAGAGCACTTCCATCAGCATTGAATCCTTATCCGAAGAGACGAAGTTCACCTGCCACCATTCCTGTCCGTTGGCAAGTTTCGTTAGGAACGCTTTTCTCGTCGAGTATTCCTTCTCGCCGTTTGAGGTTATCTGCCATTGGGTATACTGGCCCGGCGTGTAAGCACTGAGGTCCATACTGTACCCATAGGCGTTGAAGACGTACTGGAAGAGGATAGGATAGAGGCGGGCACCCATCATCGCAAATGCGTTGTTCCCGCCGGTCATGGCTGCTCCCGAACCGCCGGTCGTCGCCGCGGCCGGAGCGTAGTTGGCGGTTAGGGTTTTACCGCCGTCGGACGGCATCGACACGTTGTAGGAAGCGATGATGTTGTCCTGGTAGCGGACGGAGATATAGTAAGGGCCGGCATCCGAGAAGTTAAGTTTTGCAATGCCGGTCGAATCGACGGTTACAGTTTCGCCGCTGCTGCAATGGACCACCGCCCCGATGAGAGCGGCGTTATTCGGACCGCGCACCTCAATTTTCATCGAGAAGAGGGGGATCCCAAGCATGTTATACCCGCCGAAGCAGCCGCCGCAGCCCGATGTAGTAACCGCCAGCAGTGCCACAAGCACGAATGTTTTAACGTACCTCTGCGCCATTGGCGCATCAGCTTCTAGCTGAAAACGCACCATAAGAATTACCTCCTTTTGTTTTTCCCTGAATTCCGTCGGGAACTCTTGGATTGTTTTGCATGCCTACGAAACACAACTCAATGACAAATGTAACCTTTCGGCGGACAAAGTGAAACTTATTTGAGGAGTACCATCTTCGCAATCCTGGAAAAGTTCCCGAGCCCGGACGCACCTTGAGACACAGCATCAAGCCGGTATAGATAGACTCCGCTTGATAATTTGCTCCCGTCGAACGTCACGGAATAACTTCCTGCGTTCTGCCTACTGTTCACAAGCTTTGCCACCTCCCTGCCGAGTACGTCATAAACTTTCAAAGTGACATTGCTTGCCGCGGAAAGCTGATAGCTTATGACTGTAGTCGGATTGAACGGGTTCGGATAGTTCTGCGAAAGCGAGAATTCACGCGGGCTCTGACGTGGATTTGACCTTACTCCCGTGAGTTTAAATAGCGGCTCCATGCGAACTGTCATCAGTACCTGGAAGTGTTCGTAAGTGGCGCTCGAAGCGAGACTGTAATCCACTGTATCATGCACCCAATTTGTCACTACGGTTATGCTGCTGGGATTCGCCGGATCGCCGCTGAACAGGAAGGAAATACCGGGCATGGTCTGGTTGAGTACCGCGAGAGTCCCCCCCACTACGTCGGTGGATGCCTCCTGATAGGTACTCTGGGTTTCACAGCTTTGAACGTTCAGTACATTCTCTCTCCTCCAGTCGTAGGAATCCGAGACACCGTTGTATTTTTCTAAAGCCATGACAAGGTAAGAGATCTGCCCGTTGTAATTCAGATATTCGACATCCGGAATGTAGACGGAATCGCCGGTGTTCGAGCCATTCTGAGTACTACCCGAAAGTTCCCACGGATCCGCCGGACAGTTTGAGTCATGACTTATTGAAGATGTTTTGGAGAGAGCATGGTCGAATTTTTTATTGAAGGCAAAGAGGGTTGAATCGACGTTATAGCTGAATCCAGTGCTGTCGATCGTCATGCTGACGATTGCGCTTCCACCGGCAGTCGCGACATCTACTTCATCGCTCTGTCCCCAGGAAGTTCCGGTGGAACTGCTCTCGAGGGTGTCGGTATAGCCCCTCGACTGATACCTGAAGCTAAAATCCAGTTTCCATAGGTTAGAGAGATCCGGTGATCCTACTTTTATGATGCCCGCGCCGCCGTTATTCGCCGAGCTGTGAGTGGCTGATGTTGAATTTGAAAGGCTCGCCTGCACACTTCCAATCGCGTCGCTGTTTCCCGCCTGATATGTCGCAGTTGCCTGGCCCGAGCTGTTCGTTTGAACGCTCTGAGTCGATAATGTTCCGCCGATCGCTCTGATGCTAAGCTGTCGGTTCGCAAGTGGAACGCTGTCGCAATCGAGTACTTTAAATGTCACCGTCGCGGTGCCGCCATGCTGAACAGTGCCGCTCGAGAAGGTCACTTCTATTGTGGGATTGATGCAAATGGAACTGCCCCCATTTCTGAGCTGGACCTGGTAGCTGCGGATTATGTTTACGATGGGACGCAACCCGGCAAGCGCTGATACAGTCGCGGCTGTGAGGGCGCTATCTGAGGTCCCTGAAAAGCCGGCCGTACCACTTGCGACCCGGGTAAGAGTATGCGAATCGTCCATATAGATGGTCAGCTGGTAACTCCCCGTCGTTCCCGTGACCTTGCTACCAATCAGGTAATCAACGCTTCGGTCGGTGGTGGAATCGACCGTGAACACTGTCGGTCTGGTATCCGCTATGATGCCGTTTCCGCTGGTATCGGCCGTGCCGAGATTCATCAGCACGAAGCTCCCGTCGGCGGCATCACCGGAGAGATCGGCCAGGATCCTGGATGAGATTCCGGCCAACGCGGTAGCCGCCGACACGGAATCAATCGTAGCTCCCGACAAATCACAGTCATACAGGCCGATAGTCGGAGTCGGCCAGGTATTCAGGATTTGTGACTGTAGATCTGAAGCACCGGTCATTAGAATTATTGCGGCCACCGGATATAAATAGCCGAAGCTTAGGGCACGTAATGTCCACGAAGTAAGCAATTTTGTCAAGGGTGAAACTCCTCTCTTCTGTCGACGGAAAATTGCAGTCTGGGCTTATTGCCGCAACTGAACGCAAGTTCAGTTCAGAATC
>JAJYGB010000029.1 GCA_021785235.1 Bacteroidota bacterium | reverse complement strand
ACGCCCTGGCAAGCGGCTCGATCAATCCGTCGCTTCCGTGGATCAAACAGACTGCTGTCAACGCCCTTGTTCCACATTACACTAATACAAAGGACGCCCTCGACAGCATAGCACTATACGTGGAGTCCTTCTATAGCAGTAAGTATCCCACTGTGGTTGCAACACAGGACTCAGACATCAAGAGCGCCGTCGCGTCGATTCAGGAAATCTACCGTGAGAATTTCTTCCCGTATATGAGAGTCGACTGGAGAGCTTATCCGACGGATATCGGCCACCAGGAATATCCCGGCTGCTTCCGCTGCCACGATGGCAACCACAAGAGCGCGGACGGCCAGGTCATACCGCATAGCTGTGAAACCTGCCATGTTATCCTGGCCCAGGGTGAGAAGCCCGAAGCCAACGTCAGTCTCGACGGAGTGGCATTTGTCCACCCGCCAGCCGGCATAGGAGACGCATGGAAAGATGGCTCATGTACCGACTGCCACGACGGGACACAATGAGAACTGCGCCCTTATAGCATTTGAAAAAGGACCGTCGGACTGATTGGCCGAACCAATCCTCCGGCGGTTTTTTCTTTGACATTCACTCCTCGGCATTATTACGGATCTTCGACACCGCTCTACGGATCAGAAGATACCCCCCGACGGCCATCGCCGCCGCGGCCACGCCCCACAATAACCCCGCTTGGAAACTTCGGAGCGGGTTCAGGAATAAGTCCGAGAATACATGCCCCATCATCGTGAACCCGAACGCCCAAACGAAGGCACCTATCAGATTATAGACGGCAAAGATGCTGCCTTTTACTTCGTAGATGCCTAGCGCAATCGGAACTATGTCACGAATACCGTAGAAGAATCTCACCACGAGCATCATACTCGGACCGAAACGACGAACGACGCCTGACGTCCGCCTGACTTTCTCACCGAATTTCTCACTCAGCGGATGCCACTTGCTCCAGAGGAATTTGCCGGCATAATAGTAAATCGCGTTCGCCGTGAAAGAGGCCGCCGTTCCCAACACCACAACTCCGGTGAGTGAAACCGCACCGGTCTTAGCCAGCGCCACACCCGCGAACAGACCGAATTCTCCTCCAAAAACGACAGCAAAAAAGACGGTGAGATAGCCGTTCTGGTGAATGAATTGCTCCACGTACTAACATACCACCTTTCGCCTCAACACTTCAATTTGGGATGCGGGCTCAATTTGAAACACTATGGAGAACCTTGCGAAAGTCTCTATGCAAAAATCATTCGAACAGGACGCATTAATGGATTCCACCGAAAGGAGCTTCGCAACGTATCTCTGATTTCCTGAAAGTGAGCCCCTTCCCAATTGGGGGCTTCAATGCATTATCCGGCTATCTTGAAACTGCCTGCATGCTTTTTTAGATTGAAAGTGATGAAGAAAGTTCTCCTGGCAATAGTATTCTCAGCCATCGCATTATGCGTTGTTCAGGAAGCAATGGCTCAGAAATCGAGCGCCTTCCGTATCGCACGTTTGAAATACGATGGTGGGGGCGATTGGTACAACGATCCTCTCGAAGAGCCGACGCTTCTGCAATTTGTTAAATCACATACCAACATCAATGTCGATCCGAATTATTATTACGTGGACATAATGAGCGACGACATCTTCACATACCCGTTTCTCTTCATGACCGGGCATGGTAACATCAGGTTCACTGATGAGCAGGCAGGCCGCCTCCGTCAGTATCTTGACAACGGCGGATTTCTTTACGCCGACGACGACTACGGGATGGACGGGGCTTTCAAAAGAGAGATAAAAAAAGTATTTCCAGGAGAGAAGCTTGTGGAGCTTCCCTATTCTTACGGTTTGTATGACTGCGTGTACGATTTCTCGCATGGGCCCCCGAAGATACAGGACTGGGAGGACGGCAAGTTGCCAAAGGCCTACGGGATATTTATTGGCGACCGCCTTGCGGTTTACTACACTACAGAATGCAATCCTTCGGATGGGTGGGATCCTCCTGAAGTCCATGGCGACCCGGAACCCAAGCGCCTGGAGGCATTGGAATTCGGAACCAACATCGTTTACTGGGCACTGACGCACTGAGCGATGCAAGAGTATCTGGAGGATACACCGAATCAGAAAGTCCTGAATTCACTCGAAAGAGTATGCCGTAGCAGGACTCTCGCCCGGGTCCGCGAGGGCGGTCTTATGTCGCTTTCGGTTCTCGTGCTCGTCACTCTAATCTCAACCATCGTGGAACTCCTCTTCAACCTTGGAACTGCGGGAAGAGGAATAATCCTGCTTTTGTCACTTGCCGCCGTCATTTATACGGTGCTCAGGTCTCTCGTGCCGCACATCGTGCAGTATTTCGGCTCCCCGAAAACGGAAGAATTGTTGCAGGCCGCTCTGGACGTCGGCGGTACGCATCCCGATCTGAAGGACCGACTGAGAAACGCGGTAGAGCTCCTTTCATCGCCCCAAGGCGTATATCATTCTGAAGAGCTTGCCAGGGCGTATATCGAACAGATCTTCGCTCAGGCCTCAACTCTTGACATAGCTTCCGCAGTCAGGTCCAGGACAAGAAAGAGATCCGCAGTTCTTTTTGCTTCCTCGCTCGTCGCCGCCCTTCTTCTGTTCGTTTTCTTCCCTTCGCAGTCGCCGTCAGCATTCCTAAGGGTTGTCAATTTCACACACAGGTACGCAACTCCGGACGCCTACTCTATCGTCGTAAAACCGGGCAACGCGCAACTCTCCCGCGGCGATACGCTGAACGTCGAGACGAAGCTCTCCCTCGCGAGCGCCACCCGCTTCCCTTCGTACATTGTCGTCGCGGAGAGATACGACGGAGAAATGGAATTCGAAAAGCATCAGGTTAAACAGAGTGGAAGCGGCCGGTATTATTTCCATCTGCCTAACGTTAGAAGCAGCCTGGAATACTTGGTCACGGCCGGGGACCAGGCAACTCCCGCATACCGTGTAAGAGTCGTTGACCTGCCGATAGTGCAGGATTTTGGCGTGAAGCTCGACTATCCATCATATACCGGCAAAGCGCCCGAGACATTGCAGGACAACATCGGCGATTTTTCGGCGGTAGTTGGGACGCGAGCGGAATATTCACTGCGTACAAACAAAAACCTGCGATCGGCATGGATAGCTTTCGATGACAGTTTGAGGAAACAGCTCACGATCAGCGATCGCAGTGCCGACGGCTCATTCACTGTGAAAAGGAACGTTAAATACACGATTCAACTTCTGGATATGGACAGCCTTCGGAACCGCGATCCGATCGTCTACTCCATACAGGCCGTAAACGACGAGTACCCTACCTGCGAGATTACATCGCCCGGAAAAGACGTCGACCTAAACAGAGATATGCAGCTCCCCCTCAGGATCTCGATCGGAGATGACTACGGGTTCACGAAGCTTCTACTCGAATACAAGCTCGCTAGTTCGAAGTACGTCCCGCCGGAGAAAGACTATCACTCGATAGAGATACCTCTCCCGTCAAAATCGGCCGGCCAGGAGGATGTCTCTTACCTCTGGGACCTTACCTCGTTGAATCTCGTACCGGAGGATGTAATCAGCTACCATGCCAGGGTATTTGATAACGACATCGTCGACGGTCCTAAATCGACGGCGAGCCAAGAGTACACGCTCCGTCTCCCGTCGCTCGAGGAGGTTTTCGCCTCGGCCGACAGCGAGCACAGCGGCCTGGTGACGAAAACCGAAGACGCGCTGAACAGCTCCGACGAGCTAAAGAACCAGCTCGACAAAATATCCGAGGAGATGAAGACCGCGACCAGTCAGATGAGCTGGGAACAGAAGAAGAAGATGGAGAACACTCTGCAGAAATACGACAGCCTGCAAAAGAAAATAGAGGGGGTCAAGAAGCAGATCGAGAACATGACCCAGAAGATGCTGGAGAACAAGATAATCTCTCCGCAAACTCTCGAAAAATATCTCGAGCTGCAGAAAGCTCTACAGGATATAAACTCTCCGGAATTCCAGGACGCGCTGAAGAGACTGCAGCAGGCAATCCAGTCGCTTAACCCCAATCTGGTTCGGCAGGCCATGCAGAATTTCAAGATGAACGAGGACATGCTGAGAAAGAGCATCGAAAGGACACTGAGCCTTATAAAGCGCGTGCAGATCGAGCAGAAGCTGGACGAGCTCCTTAGACGGACCGACCAGATGATCGGCCGGCAGGAGGATATTCAGAAGTCCACCGCGGAAGCCGATTCCGCTAACACATCCACGCGCCGTCAGCTCTCCGAAAGCCAGAAAGAGGTTTCGAAGGAGCTTTCCAACACCGAGCAGGCGATGTCTGATCTAAAGAAGATGATGGATGCATTCGCCAAAGAGATGCCGCTGAAGAAACTCGAGGAGGCGAGCCAAATGCTGGACAGTTCACATGTCGCCTCGCAAATGCAGGAGGCGAGCAATCAACTGTCGCAGGGCCAATTCTCAAAATCAATGTCGGCTCAGGACCGGATTTCAACGCCACTTAAGGATCTCAGGCAACAGCTTTCAGAGACACAAAAATCGATGCTTCAGAACCAGCAGAAAGCCACGGTCGACGCATTGCGGAAGGCGCAGCAAAATCTTCTGGAGATATCTAAAGAGCAGGAATCGCTGAGGGACAAGTCCGCCGGGATAATGCCGAACTCCGCCGAGTCGAGGACCCTCTCCGACAAACAAAACGAGCTTATGCAGCAGCTCGGCTACACTGCCCAGCAGATGATGCAGTTGTCCGACAAGAGTTTCGCGGTGACGCCTCAGATGGGGAGACAGATTGGAGAGGCGTATACGCAGATGCAACAGGCGCTTGGCAGCCTTCAAAGTCGGAGCGGCGGTTCGCCCACACAGGCTCAGAGCCAGGCAATGGGCGCGATGAACCAGGCCGTCATGGGCATTCAGAGCACACTTCAGTCAATGATGCAGGGACAGGCGGGCAGCGGCTTCCCTTCCCTCATGCAGCAGCTTCAACAGCTTGCGGGCAAACAGGAAGGACTCAACGCACTCACGATGCAACTCGGCGAGCAGGGTTCTCTCTCCATGCAACAACAGGCCGAGCTTGCACGCCTGGCGGCGCAGCAGGACGCCCTGCGCAAATCGCTGGAACAACTCGCAAGTGAAGCCTCTCGGTCCCAGTCACAGAACAGGGTCCTCGGAAACCTGAACGAGATCGCAAAGGAAATGAACCACGTCGTGAGCGATATGCATAACAGGAACATTACCCAGGAAACGATCAGGCGCCAGGAAAAGATACTGAGCCACCTGCTGGATGCTTCCCGTTCAATCAGGCAGCGCGACTACGATAACCGGCGCGTTACCCGGGCGGGGACCGACGTGATAACACAGACCCCGGGCCCATTGGATCTTACCAACCCAAACTCCGAGGAGGAAGAAATGCTCCTTAAATTGATTCGCCAGAATTTTCCGCCAGAATACCAGCGGGTCATTCTACGATACTACCGGCTACTTAAGAAAACGCCGGAGTAGGTACACCCGGTGCGATTTCAGGAGGCCGTAACTGGTCGATACGATTTGAAGGGCTTCACCTCTTTATTACTTTGAATACCTTATTTACATTAGGTCTGATATGAGATTTGAGCTGGCCAAACTCCGATCCGTTCGAATGCTTCTCACTGCCGGAAGGGGACTCACAAGCCAGCCTACAGCCATTATGCGAGTTTCTGCACCGAGCACCACTAAAGAACGCTTTCAAAATTCCGATAAACGAATTGGCGAATTGTTGTAGAGAAAACAGAAAGAAGATTTGGCAAAACTAAACCGTCATAAAACCGGCGCCAGGACGGTCAGACCACGAACCGTCAAACAAGTCGAAAGAATCCCCGGCTTCATTTATACCGCCGAGATTTCTTCCACGGACTTCCATCCGAAGAGCTGTTTAGGCGGATTCACGGCGCTGACAGGTTTCCCGTCCGCATCATTTCTCAGGAAGGACTTCTACAATAAGTCTGTGGTCGCTCAGAAGGAAGATGAGGGACTTCAGAAATTCCGCTTCACGGTCAGGTCGGGCACAGGCCCAAAAGAAATTTCATACAGGATAATTACACGACAGGGCAAGAGTCTGAACGTCAGCGAACTAGTGACGCTCATCGGCACTGACGGGCCGAGGAAGCTCATCGGCGGCATAGTGACCCTCGCCGGCAAATCCGCCCCTTCAATTTCCCTCAACAGCCTCGAAAGGGATAAGGTCCGGTTTGAAGAGATGGAGAGACTCAACAGGCACCTTCTTGAGATAAACCAGCTCAAAGACGAGTTCCTGGCAAACACGTCCCATGAATTGCGGACACCTTTGAACTCTATCATAGGGTTTCTTACGCTGATCACCGAAGGATACTACGAGGGAGACAACGAGCTCCGGTTATTCACTCGCAACGCCCTCGACAGCTCGTATCATCTGCTGAGCGTGATAAACGACCTTCTCGACATATCGAAGATTGAGGCCGGAAAGATGCAGCTGCAGATAGAGAAGGTTTACGTCGACGAGCTTATCGAAGATGTGGCTTTACTCTTCAAGATACAGGCGGACCAGAAAGGACTGAGCCTCGAGTGGGCGACAAAGGAACACCCGATTTTCGCTGCCGCGGACGTCCGGAAACTGAAGCAAGTACTCATTAACCTTGCGGGAAACGCGATCAAGTTCACATCCACCGGGGGAGTCAAGATCTCCGTCGAGGCTCACGACAGTCAGTTGATATTTGCCATCAAGGATACCGGGATAGGCATTCCCATGGAGAAGCACGACAAGCTGTTTCAGAAATTCATACAGGTAGACGGAAGTGCTACCCGGCGCTTCGGCGGAAGCGGACTGGGACTCGTGATCTCAAAACACCTGGTGGAAATGATGGGAGGCCATATCGAGGTCGAAAGCAAGGGAGCCGGGATGGGAACCACCGTCCTTTTCACAATCCCAAAATGGACGAAGGAGGATAATTGAGCTCCAAGGTTCTTTTAGTCGATGACGACGTCAATGCGAGAATAATACTCAACCGAGTTCTCGTCAAAGGCGGTTATGAGGTGCAGGAAGCAAGCAACGGCCGCGAGGCACTGGAACTAGTCTCCCGATTCAAGCCGGACGTGATGCTGGTAGATTGGATGATGCCGGAGATGGACGGCGAACAACTCGCCAAGTGGATAAAGAACGACTCGACGCTGAGGTTCACGTACATAATCCTGTTGACTGCAAAGGGTGACGTGAAGGACCGTGTGCGCGGCCTACAGTCAGGAGCGGACGACTACATAACAAAACCCGCCCCACACCAGGAAGTCCTTGCAAGGGTCGAAAGCGGAATGCGGGTCCGTAGATTACACGGCGAGATTCAGCAGCTGACCCGCCGGGTCGCAGTGCTCGAATTGGCTGCCACAGTGGGACACGAGATCAACAACCCGTTGAACG
>JAJYGB010000275.1 GCA_021785235.1 Bacteroidota bacterium | reverse complement strand
TTTGTTCAACATTTTCCTTTATGGGCTGGCCTTTTTCCTGGACGAGCCCTTCGGAATAAGGAATAGGTCGCGTTTCTTGATGGCCACGCTGGCCGTACATGTTGTATATCTCATCAGCCAGTCTGTTCTTACGGGTCACCCCCCCACGACCTCCGTATTTGAGATTATGAGCGTTGTCTCGTTCACAATTGCCGTCGCATATGTCTATATCGAGATGAGAACGAAGGTGAAAGAAACGGGACTCTTCATACTCTCCCTGGCGTTCCTATTTGAGGTCGTTTCCGCCGCGTTTATAAAGTTGGACGTTCATATTAACCCGCTTCTGAAATCGAGTGTGCTCGGGCTTCATGTCGGTAGCGCCATGCTTGGCTACAGTGCGCTTGCGATCGCCGCGGTATACGGTGGTCTGTATCTGATGATGTACCACGAAATAAAAGCAAGCAGGTTCGGGATTGTTTACAGGAAGCTCCCCGATTTGAAGACGTTGGAAAGGCTGAGTTATGTCTCTATCGTCCTTGGTTTCATTTTCCTGTCGATCGTTATACTGGTCGGCTATGCCTGGCTTCCGAAGACGATAGAAGATTTCTCCTATTCCGATCCGAAGTTGATCATAACGGACATAGTCTGGGTAATCTATTTTATCGCGCTCCTTTCGAAACGCGTGATGAGGTGGACCGGTCGAACGGTCATCATAGTGTCGATGGTCGGGTTTGTTCTGACGGTTGTGTCGATGGTCGTCGTAAATGTGTTCTTGCCAAGTTTTCATAATTTCAAATAAATGAATGACAGTTATGCGATTCACATGGTGCCTGCCATTCGTCAGTTACATATAGATTAGACTGAAATGTTAAAACTCACCGCGGTTTCGATCAATCACAGGACCGCAAACGTCGAAGCGCGCGAGAAGATATATTATTCCTCCGAAGAAATCCGTGAAATATCGGAGAGGCTGAAGTCCATCGCACGGGAGTCGCTGATAGTTTCCACTTGCAACCGGACGGAGCTCTACATGATACCGTCCTCGGCCCCGAAGACTCACGACGAACTCTACCGGCTTGTGCGTGAGGGGAAAAAACTCACGGACGGTGATCTTGAAGTGGGTTATGAAACATTCGAGGGTTTCGAAGCCGTCCGGCATCTCTTTGCCGTCGCGTCTGGTATCGATTCGCTGATGCTTGGAGACATCCAGGTCCTCGGCCAGGTAAAGGAAGCCTATAACACTGGAGTCGAACTCGGCACCGTGGGAACGCTTATGCACCACGCCTGCCAGATAGCTCTCAAAGCCGGCAAGCGCGCCAAGGCAGAGACGAAGATATCTGAGGGCGCCGTGTCTGTCAGTTATGCCGCCGTTGAGCTCGCCGAAAAGATATTCGGTAACCTGAAAGGGAGGACCGTCCTCCTGATAGGTGCCGGCGAAACCGCCGAGCTTGCGGCGAAGGACCTGAAACCGAAGGAGATAGCACGCCTCTTTATAGCGAACAGGACGCTCGAGCGGGCGAAGAGTCTTGCGGAGCAGATTGGCATGGGCGAAGCAGTCTCCCTCGACGCGCTGCCGGAGAAGCTGCAGCAAGCCGACATTGTCATTTCCAGCGTCGGTGGTTCCGAGTACATACTCACGCGGGAAATGGTCGCCGCGGCGATGAGGGGTCGCGAAAGCAGCCCGCTCCTCATAATCGATATCGGCGTTCCGAGGAACGTCGAGCCCGCAGCCAGAAAGATACCGAACGTCTTTCTTAACGATGTAGACTCCCTCAACCTGGTGGTCGCGAAAAATATGCAAATGAGGCGCGCAGAAATAGTCGCCGTGCAGAGGGTGCTGGACGAAGAAGTCAACGATTTTATGAAATGGTACAACTCACTCGAGGTCGGCCCGACAATAAAGATGCTACGCGATAAGATCGAGCAGATACGCGAGGAGGAAATCAGGCGCCACAAGGGCAAGATGAACGGATCTGACATGGAGATCGTCGAAGAGATCACGCGGTCGCTTGTCAACAAAATACTTCATGAGCCGATGACCAATCTCAAAAGCGCCGAGAACGGGATTTCCGTCGTCGACCGCGTCAAAATGCTGAAGTCGCTGTTCGGATTGGAAGAAGATGAAAAGGGTTAGAATCGGAACGCGCGGAAGCCAGCTCGCCCTTTACCAGGCGAACGCCGTCGCAAATTATCTCCGCTCAAGCCGCAAAGAAATCGAACCCGAGATCGTCAAGATAAAAACTACCGGCGACAAGATCCTCGATTCGCCCCTTTCCAAGATCGGCGACAAGGGACTGTTTACGCGGGAGATCGAAAGGGCGCTGCTTGACAACGAAATAGACTGCGCGGTACACAGTCTGAAGGACCTGCCGACCGAGCTACCAGAGGGGCTCGATATAATAGCGTTTAGCGCGCGTGAGGATGTCCGCGACGCTCTGATTGCGCAGGACGGGATGAAGCTGCTCGAGCTTCCAAAAGGGTCGACGGTCGCCACGGGCAGCCTGAGGCGACGCTCACAGTTGATGCATCTCCGGAGTGATCTGAACCTGGTAGACATCCGCGGGAACCTCAACACCCGCCTCAGGAAACTCGAGGATGAAGGTTACGCGGGAATGCTCCTGGCATTCGCCGGGATCAAGCGCCTCGGCATGGCGGATAAGGTAACGGAAGTTCTGAAACCCGAAACGATGCTTCCTGCGGTCGGACAGGGGATTATTGCGGTCGAAGCGCGCGAATCGGACAACACGATGAAAGAGCTTATGGAAGGGTACAACGTTGCCGGTTCAGAGGTTGCGGCTCTCGCCGAGCGCGCGTTCCTCGGCAGACTCGAAGGTGGATGCCAGGTACCTATCGGGGTTTACACATCTTTCACGGACAAAACTGTTTGGGGCATGGTTGCGTCGTTGGACGGTGAGACGCTTATAAAGGGCTCCGTCGGCCTTGATGAAAAGAATCCCGGAAAGACGGGGGATGAATTGGCGGCGAAGCTCCTCTCTCTCGGAGCAGACAAGATACTCAGCGAGATCAGGAGCGCGTCGGCTTGATCGAAGAAGAAAGGTCGTACTATTCAAATGAAAGTTGATTTACCGCTTTCTCAGAAGAGGATCGTCGTAACCAGGACCGCAGATCAGTCGGAGTCGATTTCCACCGAACTTGAAAAATTCGGCGCACAGGTCCTTTGTGTACCGACGATCGTAATCGAACCTGCAGCGCTTTCGCCGGCGGATGCCGCACGCATCGGCGGATTTGGCCGGTATGATGTGGTGATCTTCACCTCTGTAAATGCCGTTAAACATGTCGCCCGGCATGTGGCTCTGAAGAAGAGTGCGGACGGCAAACCGTTTCTGATTGCCATCGGAAGGAAGACGGCGGAGTCGATCAGGGAATCCGGGATCGAGCCCGATTTCATTCCGGACAAATTCAACTCAGTGGAGCTGATGAAGTCTCTCGCGGACTTCGAGTGGCGAGGGAAACGAGTGCTCATACCGAAGGGGAGCCTTTCAATGAGTGACGTTGCCGACTCGGTCAGGTCGCACGGCGGGACTGCGGACGAGGTCGTTGTTTACAATACGCTTCCGAATAATTCCATCGATGTGAAATTGAAACAGCAAATTGTCGCCGGCGAATTTGACGTTGTTGTGTTCTTCAGCCCTTCCCAAATCAGGAATTTCCTTGACGTCTTCGGTGCACCCGTTTTGAAGGGGAAGGAGATTGCCGTGATAGGTCCTATGAGCAAGAAGGCGGCCGAGAATCTGGGCCTGAGTGTGGATGTCGTTCCGGAGAATTCGACCACGGAGAATCTTGTCGCGAGCCTGGTGGGACATGAAAAAGCTTGACAACGACCTTCTCCTGAGGGTGCTCAACGGCGTGCAGGCCGAACGTCCCCCCATATGGATCATGCGCCAGGCGGGAAGGTATTTGCCGGAGTACATGGCCGTCAGGGCTCACCACGATTTCCTTGCTATGTGCAAAACGCCCGAGCTTTCGGCGGAGGTGACGATTCAGCCGGTCGACACAATCGGGGTCGACGCAGCGATAATCTTTTCCGACATACTGGTCCTTCCCGAAGCGATGGGAATGAAACTCGTTGTCGAAGAAGGTAAAGGCGGACCTCGCTTCACTAACCCTGTGAGGAACAGGGAATCGCTGGCGGCAGTTCACGATGCGGACTGTTCCAAAGATTTGAAATATGTTGCCGACGCGATCCGGCTTACGGTCGAGAAACTGAACGGAAGGGTCCCGCTGATCGGGTTCTGCGGATCACCATGGACATTGTTGGCATATATGGTCGATGGTAAGGGGGGCGAGTTTGTCCATGCCAGGACGATGCTTTACGATGACCCGGCGACCGCGCACCAGCTTCTCGAGAGACTTGCAGGGAATGCGGTTGCGTATTTGAAGATGCAGCATGCCGCCGGGGCAGATGTCGTGCAGATTTTCGATACCTGGGCCGGTGTTCTCCCTACCCAACTTTACGAGGAATTTTCGCTGAGATATATCAGGGAGATAGTTCGGGCATTGCGCCCGGAAGTGCCGGTAATTGTCTTCTCGAAGGGAGCGAACCATTCGCTCGAGCAAATTGCCTCGACCGGGGCGTCCGCGGTCGGGGTCGATTGGACGATTCCGATCGCTGAGGCGGCAGGACGGGCGGGCACTGTCGTACAGGGTAACCTCGATCCCGCTATACTCTTCGCCGGGCCGGAGGCGATACAATCCGGGGCGGAGAGAGTTTTAAAGAGCGCGCCGCGCGGCAGGCACATTTTCAACCTCGGCCATGGAATTATGCCGGGTACCCCCGTAGCCAATGTGAAGAGGCTGGTCGACTTTGTGAAAAATTGGAGGCCGAATTGACCGCCGGATCGCGGCTGCGCCCTGGGCTGATTGCCGGCGTCGTCCCGTCGTTGGATGATAGGAGAAGCCGGTGAGCAAGATCGGCGTTGTCCTTCTGAACCTCGGCGGCCCTCTTTCGAAGGACGACATCGAGGAATTTCTTTTCAACCTTTTCATGGATCCCTACATAATTGAGATCCCGCTCCGCGGCTTTACGAGAAGGATGCTTGCCAGGTTCATCGCGAAGAAGCGCGCCGTGAAGACCACCCATTATTACGACGTCATGGGGGGAAAGTCTCCACAGTTTGACCTCACCGTGTTGCAGGCTGACGCGCTTGAGAAGAGACTGCAGGAAAGTATAGATGCGAAAGTCTATATCGGGATGAGGTACTTCAAGCCTTACATAGAACAAACCTACCGTTCACTTCTGAACGACAACATTGAGAATGTGGTCCTGCTGCCGCTCTACCCGCATTATTCCAGGACCACGACGCTATCGAGCTTCGAAGAGTGGAACCGCGTGACCGAGAACCCGAACAGGAGAATGAAGGTCGTCCAAATCGAGAGTTATCACGACAATCCTCTTTACATCGAGGCGATTGCGGATAGGATTGGCGAAGCGCTCGACAGGTTTCCCAAAGCAATCCGCAGGAAGGTTTATATACTCTTCAGCGCGCACGGCGTTCCCGTCCGGGTGATAAAGCGCGGTGATCCGTACCAGAAGCAGATCATAGAGACGGTCGAACTTGTCTCGGCTAAGTTCACTAATCCGCATTCACTCGCGTATCAAAGCCGCGTCGGACCGGTGGAGTGGCTTGGCCCGCCGACCCTCGCCGAGATAAAGCGACTCGCAGCCGAGGGAGAGAAGAATATCCTGGTAGCCCCGATAAGCTTTGTCAGTGAACACTCGGAAACGTTGTACGAGGTGAATCATTTGTTCAGGAATGAGGCCCGAATCGCGGGGGTTGAACAGTTCGAGATGATGCCCGCGCTGAATGATTCTCCTAAATTCATAGAGGCGCTTGCCGAGCTTGTCCTGAAAAGAGCGAAAGAGTTTTGATTTAACCGGGATCGCAGCGTAAGAAAATCACCGGCGTATGTCGCGGGAGGCACCGTGGCGCGGAGACGGCTGCTCACGATAGGCATGCTTCACCGAATGACCCATGACACCGCGATTCTACGTCCGAGGAGATTTGCAGGAAAGTAAGGTGCAGTTCAATATGAAAATTGCAGTGATTGGTGCCGGCATATCCGGATTATCGACGGCTCATTTCCTTAAGAAAGGCGGCGCTGAAGTAACGGTCCTCGAGAAGAACGCGGGGCCGGGAGGCACGATCGGGACGAAATTTGTCGAAGGCTATCTGGTCGAAAACGGGCCCAACAGCACGTCCGAAACAAACTTCGTGATCGACGAACTTCTTTCGGACCTCTCGATCAGTGGCGAGAAGGTCTATGCCGACGAAGCCTCGAAATTTCGTTTCATCCTGCGGAACGGGAAGCTGTACGCTCTTCCATCGGGACCGGGCTCGTTCATTTCGACGAGGCTGTGGACTCTTGGTGGAAAGCTGAGGCTGTTTGCAGAGCCGTTTATTGGACGGGCTGAGTACGAAGAGTCGATAGCCGACTTTGTCACGCGCAGGCTCGGCGGAGAGTTTCTCGACTATGCCATAAACCCGTTCGTCGCAGGTGTGTACGCCGGGAATCCATCCGACCTCAGTGTGAGGGCGGCGTTTCCGAAATTATACGCGCTCGAGGAAAAATACGGCGGGCTCCTGAAAGGTACGATCGGGGGCGCGCGCGAAAGAAAGAAGCGCGGCACCAAAGCGAAAGCGTCGGCAAAACTCTTTGCCTTCCGCAGCGGGATGGGAATACTTCCGGCGACCATCGCTAAAGAATTTGCCGGCTCGATCCGGTACGGCGCCGCGGTGGAGAGTGTGAAGAAGGGGCAAACTGGATTCGTCGTGGGTTATTCCCTGAACGGCGTACTCGACAGCGAAGTGTACGACGCGGTCGTCCTTTCGACTCCGGCGTTCGCCGCCGCGTCGATTGTAAAATCGTGGCTTCCGGAATTGTCGAGCGAGCTGGCGAAGATAAAATACCCGCCCGTTGCCGTCGCAGTTCTCGGCTATAAGCGCGAACAGGTGAGAATCGACCTTAAAGGTTTCGGATTCCTCGTGCCTGAGGTCGAGGACAGGAAGATACTCGGGACGATATGGAGCTCCAGTATATTTCCGGACCGGGCGCCCGAAGGTTTCGTGGAATTCACCACATTCGTCGGGGGATCCAGGCAGCCGAAACTCGCCGCCCTTTCGAATGAGGAGATCGCGAAGATAGCACACGAGGAGAATGCCTCGCTCATGAAGATAGAAGGTGCACCGGCGTTCCGCGCGGTCAGCAAATGGGACAGGGCTATTCCTCAGTACAACATCGGGCACCTGTCGATACTCGACGCCGTCAGGCACGTTGAAAGCCTGCACAAGGGTTTTTATATTTGCTCCAACTACAAGGACGGCATTTCCGTCGCGGATTGTATAGCGAACGGGAAGCAGACCGCTCAGACAATTTTGACATGACGAAAAGACGAACCGCCGGGATGCGATGGCAGAACGAAGGTA
>JAJYGB010000506.1 GCA_021785235.1 Bacteroidota bacterium | reverse complement strand
GTCTTGGTGAAGCCGGAACAGTCGACTCCCTTCGAACTCGTCCCGCCCCAGAGGTAGGGAAAGCCGATCATTTCCTTCGCTACTGCCTCGATACCCGAAGCTGTCCCCTTATGAGTGGCGCGATACATGTCGTAATACTGAGCCACCGAGCCCGGCACATATCCGATCCTCCCGTCCGGGAGCTTCACTTTGAAGTCTGAGCCTGGCTTGCCGATAGGTGTAAGCAAATCCGCCATGACGAGATCCGACACCGTGCCTCCGCCGTCGTGGGGAAGCAGGCTCACCTTCGAGTAAACAGACGTTACGATCAGTTTGCGCGAGGCGTCGTACGCGGCGAGTGTCGATGAGTCGACCGGGACTATGTTCCCTGGTTCTACCCAGCCGAGGTAATCGTCGGCCGACTTGACGTAATACCATCCGTGAGCTTCCTTCAATATCCTGACGATGTGTCCGAGCAAAAGCTGGCTTACCAGCTCGGCCTGGTACTTTGGGATGGCGCGGACATTACCGACGCTAACGTCGACTATGCCGAACACCCTCGACCCGAGGGAAGGGTCGGGGAGAACTCGCACGGAGTCGATGAGGGCTTCGTCGATTTCCTGATGCAGCCGGGAGAGGAGCGTTGATTTGGCTTGCAGGTCGTCGGTTTCGCCCCGGATGATAAATCCGTTGTCGTCCTTCCCCACGGCAATTGAGAACACGGCGGTCCTCGGGTCGGGCCGGAAGACCGCGGTCAGCGAGTCGATTGTCCTGTTTATCCGGACAACTTTCAGGTGATCGTTGCTGCAGCCCGCGGCGACGAACGCAACGAGGAGGAGATAGTACAATTGTTTCATGGAAGGGGCCTCTTTATGGTTTTGGTCGGGAGCGATCCGGAGAGCGTCGGACAATGAAGGCGAATGAATCTCTTTCCAGCTAAGGCGCTGCCGCTTCGCGGGATCATAGCGGCTCTGTATCCACGCCGCGATACACTCTGCTTCCGCCCGTTCATTTCACGACCACCAACTTCTTCGTGGCGGAGAAAGTTCCGGCCTTCAGAGTGTAAAAATATACTCCGCTCGCGAGGCGCGATCCGTCGAACCGGACTTCATACGTTCCTGACGGCTGGGCTTCGTCGTTGACCAGCGTTGCCACCTCCCTGCCAAGTACATCGTACACCTTCAAAGTCACAAAGCTATTAGCTGATAGCTCATAGCTAATCGCTGTTGTTGGGTTAAACGGGTTCGGATAGTTCTGCGAGAGGCCGTAGCCGGTCGGACCGCCGGCCGGGGTTGAAACGTAAGTCGCGGGCCACGCGGCGGCATACTCGGACCAGACATAAGGCGAATCGATTTGAGAGTATTCCCACAGGCTTACGCCGGGATATTTGTATGATTGCTGGGAAAGTTGACAGAAGCTCTGCACGTCGCCAGGGAGGACGTTGTTCCCATATCCGAAATATTCGGCCTGACCGAGCGGCATAATCGGTTTCGACGCCGCGCTGCCCCATTGGCTCGTGTAGTAAGTGAAGTCGCTGCTCATCCGGCTGAGCTCGGTCTGCGGCGTGACTGGCCTGGCGGCCCAGTACGTCTGCGGCATATTCACCTGCACACCGTCGAGAAAAGTCGTCCACGGAAATGTGATGTGAGACTGGACTCTCGCCCACGACGTAAGGCCGATAAAACTTGTCGGGTGCTGCGCCCTGATGCTGTCGAGGTACGCTTGAGCAGCCGTGACACGGGTCGAGAGAGTGTCATATTCTATTTCGGCGTCGGCGATGATCCCATCGAGCCCGTGGACACCGAGTATCATGTTTGCTACGTCGGCCTCGGTGACGCCGGTTCCCCAATATGAGTATCCGCGCACATACTGAAACCCGAAAAGCTTGATGCCATTTTCATGGAAGATCGACACTACGCTGTCCATGCCGCCGTAACCGGCCGCCCAGATATTCAGTGATTTACCGCTCCCGTTATAATAGCTGTCGCTGTCGCCCATCTTCACGACGGCCCAGGTCACGCCGACCGTCTTCAATTTATCTATAACCGCGGTGAGGTTGCCGTTCTCCGCAGACCAGATCTTCCAAATCCACATTCCTTTGCCGGAGATGGGAAGCGATGCCTCAGCCTGGGAAGCTGCCGCCAACATCGCGATGCCGAATAACAGGATCGATGCTCTTCTCATTTTTTCGGTCTCCTTCGTGCTACTGTTGAATCTTGACGGATGTGAGAAGTTTGTTGAAGGCCTGTATCGTCGTGTCGGATGTATCCTGGAGATTAGACAGAAGCCTTGCCTTCAGCTGGCCGGAGGTAAGACGGCTTCCGGCAACCATCTCCCCCGGTTTACCGAGCGCTTTGTCCCGGATTAATGAAACGATGTAGTACTTCCCGCCCTCGCGAGTGTAACAGTTTATCACGCCTTCCCACATTCCCATCCCCGCGTACACCGCCCAGTATTCCCGCCTGTAGGTCGCGTGACCGGTGTTCAGGGTGTCGCTGAAAACTCTGTCCTCGAGTAACCGGCGTCCCTGCGATTGATCGAAATAGAACCTGCCGCCGTAACTGCCAGGCAAATCGACGAACAATCTCTCCGACACCGATACTCTGGCGATAGCTGACCTGGCAGATGAATTCGCGGACGATCGCAGCGCGACGGTGTAGGTCGAGCTGTCGACCTTCTTCACATCGCCGATCTTCGCGAATGAGATGCCGAGCGCGGCATCGCTTACGCGGTCAATGACACTCTCGGCCTTGTCGATGTTCTGACACTCTGCCGTGTAGGACAGGCCGGTAATAATCATCGCGGTTATGAACAGTCTCCCTATCATCATCTTTCCTCCTCTCGGGGCAATATCGTTAGTTGGAATCCGAACAGCAAGTGTTGGCGCGACGAAGAAGGGGACATCATTATTTGACCACGACCATCTTCTTAGCCAGCCTGTAGTTGCCGGCGTTTATTCGATAGAAGTAAATTCCGCTGGCAAGCCCGCCGGCGTCGAAGGTGACCGAGTGAGAACCGGCATTCTGCGGTCCGTTGACCAGGGTCGCCACCTCTCTTCCGAGGACATCGTAGACTCTCAGACTGACGAAGCTGTTGGCCCATAGCTCGTAGCTGATGGTCGTTGTAGGGTTGAACGGGTTTGGATAGTTCTGGAGGAGTGTGAACGAGGAGGGAGGGCTGGTCAGTGCCTCCTCCGCTTTTCCGCCTTCCTGGATGTCGTCTACATAGATGGTGCTGCTGTCAAAGAAAGCGGTTTCTATGTGTCTCACCGCGAACCCTCTGAAGTCATCCGTAGACGCGTCGGACTTGTTACGCGACCTGCCGATGTATTTCCAGCCATACCAGTTGAGGGTGTCGACAGGTATCAACTTGCGGGCGGAAGCACCGAAGATCAAATCAAGCTCGTTGCCGCTGTTGTCGCCGAAGACCCACAATCCGAGGGCCCCCGACGAGCTGATGTCGAAACCCTGAGAGTTTTCAACCGCGCAAAGCGCCGAAGGTGAGTTGAACGAATATCGGAGAACGCCGGCATCGTTTCCATCATAACTCTTCGGCGATACGCCGAAACCGGTCAGCGACGTGTCAACTCCCGTCGTCAGCGAGCTCGCCGATGGCTGCAGCCACGTGCCGGATGAGTACTCGAAACCCTCTATGACCGTACCGCCGGTCGCTTCGGAAGTGTCGACTGTGAATGTCGTCGAATAAGTCGTCTTGCTGAGATTGCCGTAGGGATCGATCAGTCCCGGCGCGAGGGAGACGGTATATTTCATACCCGGCGTAAGACTGGACATCGAACGCAAGGCGATAAGCGTAAGGTTGCCCGAGGTGACAAGAAATTGATCCTTGGCGAATCCCACACTCTTCCCGGTGGAGTCGGTGAAAGCAATCTTTGACGGGAGGGAATTGTACTGGACCGGCTCGTTCATGACGAATTCAACGTAAGCTTTGGAAACTGAATGCCCTCCGTTTCTCGGCGAAGCGGTTACTACCGCCGGGCCTGTGGTGTCTATCGGTACGGTCGTGAATTGACATTTGAAAGGCGAGGCGATCCTTGCTCCGTTGGTCGCCCTGGCGAGCGTATCGATTGTAATCGTGTACGTCGTCGACCATGCCAGGAGCGAACCGGCGTGCGGATAGCTCAAATGAGTCCCGTCCTGGCTCATCGATGGTCCGCCCGGAATATTCGGCGACACGGTACACGCGGAGTCGACGGACTGCGGATTCATCGGGACGTTGAATGAGACGGTCGGAATGGCGTAGGCCGGGATCTTGTCGCTGCCGCCGGCCGGCGCCACGCTTGCCACCGCGGGTTTCGTCGTGTCGTAAGCGTGTATCAGATCGAAGTAATGATGCCACTTCCAGTATTTTCCCGGGTCGGTGTGGCTGTTGCACGTCGCGTAACTTCCCCCGACGAAGCTTGTATAGGCATAAAACGGTATGAGGTTGAACCACGGATAGGTCCATGCGTCGTGTCCGAATATATGGATCGAGTCTTCGGGAATATTGAATTCGCGGCAGAGGTATTCCGTTAGACGCGCTGACGATTCGTACATGGTCTGGGTGAAGTAGGATGAATCGCTGACGTAGCCTTCGTGTTCGATGCTCAGTGTTATCGGGTTCCAGCATCGGACCGCCCATGCCATGTCGCTATCGTGAACCAGCTGCTCTATGTAACCGTCGCTGCTTCTTATGATATAATGTGAACTGGCGGAAGAGGCGGGATTCTGCAGCCACGACACGCTGGCGTCGAACGGCCCTTCGGTATCATGGATTATCACGAACACTACGGGCGCGCCGTCCCTGGTTCCATAATTCTGGCTCGGGTTCCAGGTCGCGCCCGGATAGTCGGCGCCGCCTGTTACGCCTGACGTTTGCATCTTCCTGCCCAGGTAACCTGTCTTCTTCACCGATTCCGGGAAATTGTCGAGGTTGACCCTTTGCGCAGGAATGACGATCCCGTGTTCGTTCACGCCGATTTGAATAGTCTGAAGCACGTGATAGGCGAACTTCTGCGCTATATCCTTCTGCGGAATTCCGCTGAACCGGGCGATCACGCCGGCCCAAGTCGACGGGTCGCCCGTGACGGTGAGGGAGTCGATGTTGGCCTCGTGCCTGTATTTCGAGAGGAGCGCCGCGGCTCCTCTTATGTTATCGTAAGCGCTGTCTCTCAGAACGCGCGGTGATTCGTCGAGCAAAGCGGCCGCGTCTGTGAGAGAATGCCCGAACCAGCCGTCGTCGCGCAGCCCCATCACTCCGAAGGCCGGCGGCTGAACATCGCTCGGGCGGTTGGCCAGTTGAGCGTCGGTATAAGTAATCTGATGCCACTTGCTCTGGACATAGGCGATCGATTCCAGCACCGGTTGCGGAACGTCGAATTCGCCGGCGGCCAGCTTGAAGTATTCCCCCAACTCGTCGGGGGTCTGCGCGAAGAGCGTCGAGACGAACAGAAAAGGAAATAACAGGATGTGCTTTCTCATTTTAATGGGCCCTCTTCAATATGAAGGGAGTAATCGATTCTTATCCGGCGCATCCTCTCGATATCGAAAAGGGCTTTCTCCTTTTGCTGAGGGGAGAGCTTCTTCGAGTTTTCGCAGACCGCCTTTTCAAGTGTGGAAGATGTCTCCTGGAAAATTCCCTGGTTCTCAAGGTGCATAGCCGGGTCATCCGCCCTCTCCCGCGCGACCGCCCTGTTCGCAAGGTAAGTAGTGATCACGCTGAATGCCGTCGCCGTGAAAATGATTGTAGAAAATTTCACCCTTTACCTCTTAATCGCTTGTTGCCATGGATATCGGCCGGAAATGATGTCGAAGTGGAAGTCTACCGCGAGGTCCGCAGAGACATGGAGAGGATGGAGCGCTATATATCCAGTGTGATCCGTAAAGCTTCCGGATTTGAGGTTGTTTGTGAATTCGTCTTTACTTCTCGTCATGTCCTGCGGCACCTAATGGGTTCAATATACGCTTTTTCGTCTCCACCTGCTTATCATAGTTGTTGAAGGGCGTTCCGCGAGAGGCTTTATAATGCGGTTGATGACTGAGACACAGTGCCCGGATACGGATTTTCCCTGTCAATGATATGAACAACGGAAATGCGGTATGGGCCACCGCGAGGCGCGCGGACAGCAAAACAACCTTGCCGTGTTAGCGTCCACAGAATCTCATGGACAGAAAAACTATTGACATTAAAGTCTGAATGCGCTAAGCTACAAACGGAACCGGAAAAGCGGGTGTGGAGCCAGGGCATTCCGGTTTTGCCGGGAACAATTTTCGGGAAGAAGTTAAAGCGGAGTTCTCGGGTAATTAAAGGCATTGATTCAAGGCGGCACAAATTTGAGGCTGGTGTGAGCACAACTTTCCTGCATAACGGTAACCCATGGTTCGTTTTCCGCCTCCTCCCAGTCTGCTCGCCAATTTCTTGAGTACAATCGGGAGGAAACCCATCGAACGTTGATTACTGCTTTTCTCCATCCTATCGCAGAAAAATCGGTTGCCCGTCCTCTTGAAACAGCGAAGCTGTATCTCAGTCAAGGAGTCTGGTCATGAATAAGCTTGTAGCGTCACTGTTTTTGTTCTTGGGATTTGCGGCAGCGAGTTTTGCTGGCACAACGGGAAAGATCGCGGGAACGGTCACCGACGCGAAGACGGGTGAGAAGCTCGTCGGTGTGTCGGTTGCCGTCGAAGGAACAACTCTCGGTGCCGCGACGGACATTGACGGCCGCTACTTCGTTATCAATATCCAGCCGGGAACTTATACTGTACGCGCATCGGCAATAGGTTACACTCCGATCGTGGAGTCGAACGTGGTGGTACACGCGGATCTTACAACCGAAATAGATTTCAAAATGGAGCAGGCGGCGGTCGGCCTCCCCGAAGTCAGGATCGTGGCCCAGCGGCCATTGATTCAGAAGGACGTTACCGCATCGACGGTGACGATAACGAACGAACAGATACGCACTCTGCCGGTGCAGAATCTTCAGGAGATACTCGCGGTGCAGTCCGGTGTCGTCGAGGACGCGAGCGGCGGATTTCACCTCCGCGGCGGCAGGGCGGACGAAACGGTATTCGTCGTCAACGGCGTGGAAGTCAACGACCTTTATACCGGCGGGTTCGGCAACATCGACCTCAATAGCTCTTCGGTCCAGGAGATGCAGACAATAACCGGCGCGTTCAACGCCGAGTACGGCAATTCAGAAAGCGGTATAATCAACATCACCACGCGGCGCGCTCCCGACAAATTCCAGGGAAGAGTGACTGCCTATATGGGAGACTATGTCTCCAACAGGACCGATATTTTCCCGGCCATAAACTCGATCGATCCGCTCAACGATAAGGACCTGGAGCTAAGCATCGGCGGCCCGCTGCCGCTCGTCAAGAATCTGAAGCTTCAGTTCGACGGCCGCCTGTTCAATACCGGCGGTTATCTGTACGGTTTCGACAGGTACAGGTT
>JAJYGB010000473.1 GCA_021785235.1 Bacteroidota bacterium | reverse complement strand
AATCAATGTCAGTGTTAAGCATATGTACGACCTGACATTCGTCATTTATAAAGAAACCAGGACGAATGATTTACGAGAGGAGAGGCGCATCTTCGATACAAGGTGCGTTTACAGTTCCCGGCGATAAGTCTATTTCTCACAGAGCGTTACTCTTTTCTTCACTCGCGAAAGGGAAATCCGAAATAAAGGGGATTTCATCAGGGGGTGATGTGAAGAGCACGATGAGCTGTCTGAAGCAACTCGGTGTGAAAATAGATCAGGCCGGTGGAGTAGTGACAGTGCGTGGCGAGGGCAAGTGGGCCTTTTCGCGCCCCGAATCTATGCTCGACGCGGGCAATAGTGGAACAACAATGCGACTTCTTACGGGAATACTCGCCGGACAGAAGTTTGAAACAGCGATTACGGGTGATGAGACACTGCGCAAGCGCCCGATGCAGCGAATCGTCGCCCCTCTTTCAGAGATGGGCGCTAAGATCGTCGGGTCGGATAACATGACCGCCCCTTTGAGAATTTTTCCCGCCGAGAGACTCCATGGGATAAGATACGAGCTTCCGCTCCCTTCCGCACAGGTTAAGTCTTCAATACTTCTCGCGGGCCTGTTCGCTCATGGAGAAACGATCGTTGTCGAGCCCGTCGAATCGCGCGATCACACGGAGCGCATGCTGAGATTGCGTAAGACTAAAGGACCTTCTGGACTCGAAACAACGATTACTTCGGATTATGAAGTAATGCCTGCGGAATACGACGTCGCGGGAGACATCTCTTCCGCTGCTTTTTACCTTGCGGCCGGAGCGATACTCCCTAACTCGACCGTAACGGCGCGCGGTATTACACTGAACCCGACACGCACCGGGTTCCTGGATGTGCTGGAGCTGATGGGCGCGAAAGTCAAGATTGAAAACGTGCGCGAGGTGGCAGGTGAACCGCTGGGCGACGTTACCGTTTCTCACTCGGAGCTTAAGGGCGTCGAAATTGGCGGTGAAATGATTCCGAGGCTGATCGATGAGCTCCCTGTGATAGGTGTTCTGGCCTCGTTCGCAAAGGGGGAGACCGCGATACGCGACGCGCATGACCTTAGGAGAAAAGAGTCTGATCGGATCGTCGCGGTCGTTGACAATCTGGACGCGATGGGGGGCGAGGTACAGGAGTTGGATGATGGCTTCGTGGTAAACGGGACGGGACATCTTGTTGGAGCCGAAATAGACACATACAAAGACCACCGAATCGCGATGGCATTCACGGTGGCGGGACTTGCCGCGGAAGGAGTCACAACGATCAGGAATGCCGAGTGGGCGCAGATCTCTTTTCCCGAGTTCTATGAAATTCTAGAGGGGCTAATAGTCCAGGGTCGCAAGACCTCAATGGCAAAGTGAATTTTAAAAAGAAAATGTTTTCTGAATGAGCTGATATGGAAATTCCATTTACGCAGTTACCCGAGCAGTCAGACCTTTACACGGATTATATATCCGATTTCGAAAAGGTCAGGAAATACTATAACGTTGACTTCTCGAACGACGACGAGCTCAGGAGCCATTTCGCAAAGGTCTCCGAGGCCATTAATCCGAGACGCGCGAAACTAGTCGAGCTTCTCAGGGCCCAGAACGCCCGTCTGAACGGATCGCCGGATTACGAGTCGCTCCTGGATTTGCTCGGCCAGGAAAACGCGGTCTGTGTGGTGACTGGGCAGCAGGTCGGACTCTTTTGCGGTCCTCTTTACACGCTCTTTAAGACGATCAGCGCGATCAAGCTCGCTTCCGAGCTTAAAGAGAGATTTCCTGAATTCGAATTTGTGCCGGTGTTCTGGCTGGAAGGGGATGACCATGATCTGGAAGAGTCCAATCATGTCCATCTGCTGAATGCGGCGTCGGAGGTCGTCCGCGTGGAGGCGATATTCAGCAACGGCGAGTCCGACAATTTAAAGCCGCTCAGTGAAATCAAGTTCGACGCCTCGGTCGAACAAGTCTTTCAGCAGATCGACGCGCTGCTACCGACGACGGATTTTAAGCCGGGTCTTATGCAGATACTAACGGCCTCTTACAAGGAAGGGGAATCTTACACGAGCGCCTTTGCCGCGACAATGACTAAGGTGCTCGGCAGACACCCCATTCTTCTCCTCGATCCCTATGACGTCGAGAGTAAACGCATGCTGAAGCCGGTATTCGAAAAGGAGTTTCAAACATTTCCGCGCGCGAGCGAAGAGGTTATCAAGCAGAGCGCGGGACTTGAAGAAGAATATCACGTGCAGGTCAAACCTCGCGTGTTGAATTTATTTTACATCGACGACGGAAACCGCCGCGGACTCGAGCCGATCGGGAGCGGCTTCTCGCTTCGCGGCACGAAGCGAAAGCTGATGCCGGAGCAGATAAGGACGATCCTCGAATCAAATCCGGAATTCTTCAGCGCGAACGTGGTCCTTAGACCCGTGTGCCAGGATTACCTTCTCCCGACTGCCGCCTACGTTGCCGGACCCGGAGAGCTGGCCTACTTCGCCCAGTTGAAGGGGGTGTACCAACATTTCGGCGTGGAGATGCCGCCTCTCTTTCCTCGCGGAAGCGCGACAATACTTGAGCACCGGGTTTCGAAATTGATGGAGAAGTATCAGCTGACCGTCGTCGACGCGTTCTCGGATTTCGAGTCGATTATGAAAAAGGCCCTCGCCGCCGCGAACCCGGAGAATATCCCCGGCGAATTCGAAAAAGTCACATCTGAAGTGAGGGAAGCCATGGAACGCCTCGACCCTCTCATCACGCGGGTCGATCCGACTCTCAAGGGTTCGGTGGACGCGACAGCCTCCCGGATGCTCCATCACCTTCAGCATCTCGAGGAAAAAACAACTACCGCCTACCGGCGCAAGAACGAGCAGGTGCTCCAACAGACAAAGAGGTTTCAACAGTCGATTTTCCCGAACCGCGAACTGCAAGAGAGAGTCCTGAATTTCACTTACTTCTACAACAAGTATGGGGAAGAGTTCATAGAGCTTTTGTTCCGGGAACTCCCCGGTTATGCAAAGTCGCACAACGTGGTAACTATCTAAGATGATCAAAGATACTATCGCAAGGCTCGTCGCCAGGGAAAACATCTCCCGAGACGACGCGTACAGGACGATGCTCGAAATCATGAACGGTGAGGCGACGGAATCGCAGATAGCCGGGTTCCTAGTTGCGCTCAGGATGAAAGGCGAGACGGTAGACGAAATCGTCGGCGGTGCCATGGCGATGCGTGAGAAAGCAGATAAGCTCCGGATCGACAAAGATATCATTCTGGATACCTGTGGCACCGGCGGCGACAGTGCCGGGACATTCAACATTTCCACAGGTGCGGCGCTCGTTGCTTCGGCGGCCGGCGCTACTGTCGCCAAGCATGGCGGCAGGGCGGTCTCCAGCAAATCGGGAAGTGCCGACGTCCTGAAGGCTCTCGGTCTAAATCTCGACGGGTTGGACATCGTGAAGACGGAGAAAGCCCTGAAAGAGATCGGGATCGCTTTTCTCTTCGCTCCGCTGCATCACAAGTCAATGAGGTTTGCTGCTCCCGTCAGGCGCGACCTCGGCGTGCGGACCCTGTTTAACCTACTTGGGCCGCTGACGAATCCCGCGGGCGCAAACCGGCAGTTGATCGGCGTTTACGCCAAAACGCTCGTTGAACCCATTGCGGAAGTCCTTAGAGAACTTGGCAGCCAGGCAGCCCTGGTCGTCCACGGTGAGCCGACGATGGACGAAATATCTCTGTGTGGTAAGACGCTGGTGGCCGAGCTTAAGCTCGGCAAGATAAGCTCGTATGAAATTGCGCCGGAAGATTTCGGCCTCGAGCGCGTAAAGCTTGAAGAGCTTGTTGTAAGAAACCAGGACGAGGCCGTGGAAGCTCTGATGGCCGCTATCAGGGGGCAGGACTCTCCGTTTTACAATGCGGTGCTACTAAACGCCGGCGCAGCGATTTACGTCGCGGGACTAGAGAAGGACATAAGATCAGGGATAGAGCGGGCTCGCGTTGTGATTTCAAAAAGCCTGGCTGAACAAAAGCTCCGCTCGCTCATAAAGATTACCGGAGCATGATCGGGAGTCTGATACTTGCCGGGGTGCTGTTCGTGACCGCATCCCTGGGCTGGGGATTAGTGTTTCATTGGGAACAAACCGGGGCTACCCGGAAGAGTCTCTTGCTTATCTATTTCTGCGTGACCGCCTCTTCGGCATTCTCATCTATCTTCATTCTGAAGGGATTGGCGGACGCGGGATTCTCTTCCGGGCTTGTCATCTCCTCGCTTGTGTTTGCGCTCGGGTTTGTAATCAGTCTCCTCTGGGGTTTTGCTCTCGTGTCGATCCAAAGGATCGCCGTAGCGTTCGTTCTCCTTGAAGGGCTTTGGAAAGGTGAGAACCAGGAGAAGGACGGGACCGATAAGGCCGACGAGATCATTGAGCGTATGAATCAGAGCGGAGAAATCGACGCCCTCGAGAGAGAACTTATCGGGAGCATACTAAAGTTTAAGGATAAGACGGTGCGCGAGGTGATGGTCCCTCGCGGTGACATTGTAGCGATAAACGTGGAAGAGGATCCAAAGCGATTGTTGCGCAGAGTGGCTCAAGAAGGTTATTCTAGAATGCCGGTCTACAGCGGTTCAATCGACAACATTGTCGGAATAATCTATGCGAAAGATCTTATACCGATGGCCGAAGGGTCCGGCGCGATAGTCCTACAGGACATAGTGAGAGTGCCGTATTATGTCCCGGAGTCGAAGAAAATCGGCGAACTCCTACGTGAGATGCAGAGGAACAAAGTCCATCTTGCGATCGTTGTCGACGAGTTCGGCGGGACTGAAGGGATCGTGACACTTGAAGATGTCCTGGAAGAAATTGTCGGCGAGATTCAGGATGAGTACGATGAGTCGCTCTCCGAACTCACTCGCGATGAAGACGGCGATGTGCACCTCTCGGGGTCGATGAGTGTCGACAGATTCAATGAGTTGATGGAAATCCAAATACCTCGTGAGGAAGACTACGATACGGTGGCTGGGTTCGTGCAGACGCTCGCCGGAAAGATTCCCCAAAAAGGAGAGGTGTACAATTATGGAGAGATGTTCTTTGCGGTCGAGGAGGTTGCAAGGCACCGCATAAAGCGGCTGAAAGTGTCGTTTAAGGAACATCCCCCAATATCGGAGACGCCGGCGGCGGCCGACGAAGAGGCCGAGCCGCAGGCTGCCATTCCAGACGTGCTTGAGGCTGCAGTCGAGAGCGAGTCTGTTCCGGAGCCGAAAAAGAAGAAGAAAAGGGTGACGTCGCGCGGCACACGAAGGAAATCTTCGCGTGCCGGGAAGGCGGCGGGGCGACCGAAATCAAGAAAGGAACCAGGAAAGGGTAAATGAATTTTCTCGAAACGATAATCGGCAGAAGGAAAGCGAGCGTCGAGGAGGCCAAAGGCCGATTGAGCATCGACAAACTGATCAATCTCGTTTCGAACGTGAGACCCGCGAACGATTTTAGAAAGAGCCTTCTCCGCGCTCCTGGTGACAATGTTAGGATCATCGCTGAGATCAAACGCGCATCGCCGTCGAAGGGAAACATCGCACTCGATATCGTGCCCGCAGAAGTTGCCAGGGATTATGCCGCGGGAGGCGCGTCGGCGATTTCGGTGCTCACTGAAGATTCCTTCTTCAAGGGATCGGTGAATGACCTAAAGGCAGTCCGTGAGGCTGTGCCGGGGATGCCTCTGTTGAGGAAGGACTTCATTGTCGATGAGTATCAGATCTATGAGTCGGTTCTTATCGGAGCTGACGCGGTACTTCTCATAGTTGCCGCGCTGGAGAAGGACGTGCTCGCTCGCTTCGTCCGGCTATCGAGAGAACGCGGGCTCTGTCCGCTTGTCGAGGTACACGCTGATCGAGAGCTTGACGCGGCGCTCGCCGCCGGAGCGGACGTAATCGGCGTCAACAACCGCGATCTCGCGACGTTTGAAGTCTCTACAGATGCTTCAGAGAGGATGGCAAAAAAGATACCGTCTGGTATCGTGACCATCAGCGAGAGCGGAATCAGCGACGTCGGAGGGCTGCGGGCCGCCGGCGAACTTGGTTATCACTCGGTCCTCATGGGGGAGCATTTCATGCGAGCCAGCGACAGGGTCGGCGAAGTTCGTAAGTTCTCTTTGCCGGCAGGTGCGAAATGACGCTGGCCCTTTCGATCAAGTCACGGATTGACGTATGTTTGTAAAGATCTGCGGGATCACGAATATCAAAGACGCTTACGCATGCGCGGAGGCAGGCGCGGATGCTATAGGTTTGAATTTTTACAAGCATAGCAAACGCTTTATCCCATTCGACGATGCCGCTGGGATAGTGCGCGAAGTGTCTGCGTACGTGAATACCGTAGCTGTCATGGTACAACCGACAATCGAAGATATTGCGTTGGTGCTGGACGCGACCGAAGTGGACGCGGTGCAGGTCTATGAGCCGCGCTTCGATATCCGCGATTTTGATTTCAAGAAAGTTCTATATTACTCGGTTCGAGTGAAAGACGCCGCCGACATGCAGGCTGCGTCAAAACTTGGCGTGGACCTGATATTCATGGATGCTTACATCCAAAATGAGTTCGGAGGGACTGGTCGGCTTTCAAATTGGGACGAAATCATAAAGAGCGGAGTCGATCTCTCCTCACGATTCGTCCTCTCGGGCGGCCTTACCCCGGAGAATGTGTGCCAGGCGATAGAAATCGTGAAGCCGTATGGAGTCGACACCGCATCTGGCGTCGAAGAGTCGCCGCGGAAAAAAGATCACGTCAGAATTCGCGCGTTTGTATCGAATGCTAAACAATGCTCTTGAGCGTTGTCAAAGTGAAATTATTTACTGAAAACAGAAGAGAACTATGAACGAGCTGGAACAGAAGATAGCTGATTACTACAAGCTCCCTGACGAGAGAGGACATTTCGGGGTTTATGGAGGCTCTTTCGTCCCTGAAACGCTCGTGAAGGCGGCGCAGGAACTCGACGAGGCGTTCGAGTCGGTAAAGGACGACAAAGTATTCAACGAAGAGCTTCAGTACCTCCTAAAAAACTACGCCGGTAGGCCGACCCCACTCTATTTTTCTAAGAACCTTAGCGAAAAGTACGGGGCCAGGATAGTACTCAAGCGCGAGGATCTTTTGCATACCGGGGCGCATAAGATTAACAACACGATCGGACAGGCTCTCCTGGCGAAGCGACTCGGAAAGACTCGGATTATTGCCGAGACGGGAGCTGGTCAACATGGAGTCGCCACCGCAACCGTATGCGCTTTGCTTGGACTCAAGTGCATAGTATATATGGGAGAAGAGGACATGCATCGGCAGGAGCCGAACGTGTTCAAGATGAGACTCCTGGGCGCAGAAGTTGTCCCCGTGTTGAGCGGAACAAAGACGCTGAAGGAAGCGACCAGCGAAGCGATAAGAGACTGGGTGACGAATGTCCGCGACACTTTCTACATCATCGGCTCTGTTGTCGGGATGCACCCGTATCCGAAGATCGTCAGGCATTTCC
>JAJYGB010000397.1 GCA_021785235.1 Bacteroidota bacterium | reverse complement strand
TTTGGTAGAACGCCTGACGGCTGTTGTATATTTCCGGAAGTATTGCGTCGATGCCGGCATCGCGCATGACGGCGAACCGTCTCTTCCATTCATCATCGGAGGTATCCGCATCGGTGCCTATCCAAACCCACTGCTTGAGTTTCGCAGGTTTGCCGCCTCCGGACGGTATCCTGATTGAAGGGAGATAATTTTTCGCGGCCAGGCTCAGTCCGGCCAATCCGATTGCCTTCGCAAAGTCTCTTCGATTCACGACTCCTCTTTCTTCTGCGGCAGATTACGCCGGCTATTCATTATAGATGAAGTTGTACGATATGCGCTGCGCCATACGTCGTTCGCGCCTTCCTTTTCAATGGAGCCGGTCAGTCGACCCCTTTTTCCGTTTTGAGGCTTTCGTAAGCCTCTTCTGCGGCGGCCTGTTCCGCGGCCTTCTTGGTCTTTCCTGAACCCATGCCGCAGCGGATTTCATTGACGAGGACTTCGACCGTGAAGGTCCTGTCGTGGTCCGGTCCCTCTTCCCTAATGAGGTTGTATCTCGGCGCGCCGAGCCCCCGTCCCTGGGCAAGTTCCAGCAGGGCGCTCTTGAAATTCCTGTCCAGCTCCTTGAACATTTCCCTGTCAATCTGAAATTCCCTCGGCATCACTTTGCCGAGAACAAATTTCTTGGCAGCCTTGAGCCCGCCGTCGAGGTATATCGCCGCCACGACGGCCTCGAATGCGTCCGATATGATGGTCTCATAGCCCTTCTCGATGGTCTGGTGAGCGCTGTTGCTCATCAGGAGGAAAGCTGAGAGATTGAGCGCGGTCGCCTTCTCGGCCAGAGCGTGTTGATTAACGAGCAGGCTCCTCAGCCGGGTCATCTGTCCCTCGTCGAGCTCCTGGAACCGTTCGAAGAGTATTTCGGCAACGAGCAGGTTAAGCACGGCGTCGCCCAGGAATTCCATTCGCTCATTTGAAGACCTTCCGCCGTTTGAGGGCATCGATAGTGCGGACCTGTGAGTCAGCGCCTCGACATAATAGCTCTCATCCCGGATCCTGACTCCGAGTGAGCGTTCCAGCTCGCGCTTCTTTTTCAGAACGCCGGCTCCCTTGCGGAACCAGAGCCCAAGGATTTTTCCCGGAGCGAATCCCGTCATCGGTGTTCTCTCCGGGCTTCCGGGACCGAAACACCGGTGCCCATTCTCCCCGCTTCTCTCATGCCGGCAATATTGTGGAGGCGGCCGTGCACCTCATGAGTCAACGGCATGAATGGTCCGCGGGGAGGGAACGTGGTGCGTGATTGCTGGGAATGAGATATTAGGACTGAAAGCCGGGGAAATATTCCGGCAAAAATCCCTTCGATGAATCCCGGTGAGAATATGTGATTATGGGTTTCACACATCGACAGATAATTGTTCCCTCGCAGGGCTTCTCCGGCTCGCGCCGTGGGTGACGGTGACCCGCACAACCCGCGCGGGTACTTTCCGGTTATTCCTTAAACTTGGTGAACAGCAGACACGCGTTGTGTCCTCCGAAACCGAACGTATTGCTGATGGCGGCGTTCACGGATTTCTTTACGGGATTATTGGGAACATAATTCAGATCACAATCAGGATCTGGAAACTCGTAGTTGATTGTCGGCGGGATGGTGTCGTTCATTATCGCGAGGATAGTGGCGACGGCCTCGACGCCTCCAGCGGCACCGAGCTGGTGGCCGGTCATCGATTTAGTCGAACTGACATGCAGCTTGTACGCGTGCTCGCCAAATACCGTCTTTATTGCCTCCGTCTCGTTCTTGTCGTTAAACGGCGTGGAAGTCCCATGAGCGTTAATGTAATCGACATCTTCGGGTTTGAGGCCCGCGTCTTTAATCGAGAGTCTCATCGCTCGGACCGCGCCTTCGCCGCCCGGCGCCGGCTGTGTCAAATGGTACGCGTCCGCGGTGAGCCCGAACCCCGCCATCTCGGCGAGTATCTTCGCGCCGCGCTTGACAGCGTGCTCGTAGCTCTCAAGGACGAGTATACCTCCGCCCTCGCCCATCACGAAGCCGTCGCGTTTCGCATCAAAGGGCCTGCTGGCATGCTGAGGGTCGTCGTTCCGTGTCGACATAGCCTTCATCGAGTTGAATCCGCCGATCCCCATCGGACAGATCGCGGCTTCCGATCCGCCGGTTATCATTACGTCCGCGTCGCCGCGCTGGATCAGCATTGCGGCATCGGCAATCGCGTGGCCCGAGGTGGCACATGCAGAAGTCGTGGCGTAGTTAGGTCCCCGGATCTTGTACCGGATCGAGATATTGCCCGCGGCAATATCCGAGATCATCATCGGGATGAAGAAAGGGCTGATGTGGTCCGGTCCCTGATCGGAGAAGAGATTTCCCTGCTGTTTTTGGTAAGTCCACATTCCTCCGATTCCGCTTCCGACTACGACGCCTGCGCGGTCCCTGTCGACCTTCTCAAAATCGATGGAAGCACTTTCGACCGCCTGAGCGGCAGCAGCCATGGCGAACTGCGCGAACGGATCCATGCGCTGCACGCTCTTCCTGTCCATGTACTTGAGAGGGTCGAAGCCCTTTACTTCACAAGCGAATTTCGTGTCGAATTTCGAGACATCGAAATAGGTAATCGGGCCTGCGCCACTTTTGCCTTCCATCATCGCCTGCCAGAATTCGCCAACGGTCAGCCCGATCGGCGTCACGGCACCAAGTCCTGTTACTACGACGCGTCTTCCGCTTCTCATATATTTTCCCTTAGGGGATATCCCTTGTAAGTTATCAGCTTACTTTCTGCTTCAAGTAGTTTATAGCATCTCCGACCGTGCGTATTTTCTCCGCGTCCTGATCGGGGATCTGGATATTGAAAGCTTTTTCGAATTCCATCACTAATTCGACAGTGTCAAGTGAATCTGCACCGAGATCGTTCGTGAAAGAAGCTTCCGGCTTAATCTGAGAATCTTCCGCGCCAAGCTTGTTTACGATAATCTCTTTCACTTTTGCTTCGACATCTACTGCCATGGTATTTCCTCCATTTGTTTGATTTTAAACTGACATCCCGCCGTCTACCGAAACCACCTGACCCGTTATGTAATCCGCATCAGGCGAGGCGAGAAAAAGCACCACTTTTGCAACATCATCAGGTTTTGCAACTCGCTTCAATGGGATCGCATCGATAACCGCCTTTCGCTGTTCCTCTGTCAAAGCCGCGGTCATGTCGGTGTCAATATAACCAGGGGCCACAGCATTGACAAGTATGTTTCTACTGGCAAGTTCCTTCGCGATCGATTTGGTGAATCCTATAATGCCCGCTTTTGAGGCGGCATAATTTGACTGCCCGGCATTCCCTTTCAGCCCGACGACGGAGCTCAAATTTATGATTTTTCCGTAACGTTGCCCCATCATGGTGCGCGCTGCGGCCTTTGTATAGTTGAAAACACTCTTCAGGTTCGTCTGAATAACCGAATCCCAATCCTCCTCACTCATCCGCAGGAGGAGATTGTCTTTGGTGATCCCGGCGTTGTTCACGAGCACGTCGAGTCTCTTGAACTCTGCCACCACACTCTCGACGACTTCGACGGCCGATTTCATCGAGGTGGCGTCAGCCTCGAGAGGGAGCACCTTCCTCCCCATCGCCTTCACTTCGGACACGAGAGATTCCGCGAGCTGCCCGGAGCTGCGGTAGGTAAACGCGACGTCCGCTCCGCTCTTCGCAAAGGCGAGCGTGATCGCCCTGCCGATTCCGCGGGCGCCGCCGGTTACAAGAACTGTCTTACCTTCCAGCGTCAACTGCATCCTTTCGGATTTGTTTTGAACTCTCTTTCGCTTCCACGTCTTTAAGATTCTTCCGGTAATAGTCCAACACTTCTTTGTATTTGTCTGCACCAAGGGCATGGACCAGCTCGATGGCACAGGACTCGACCATTTTCTCTTGGTTGTCGCGTGTCGCCGTGCAGCACGGGGAATCTCCGGAACAAAAGTCGTCATACTCGATGGCGCCGTGCACCTTCACAATCGGGAAGAGGACGCAATAGAACGGCTTCAGGGAGAATCGTTCCATCCCTTCTTCCTTCTCGGCCACCTGCAGCACGCATCTCCCCTTACCGTCCAGGAAAACGCACTTGTCGTTATGCACCTCGGTACTCACGCAGACTCCCGACGGGAAATCCGTATCCTCTTCCCGGGTGTTGTCGAACCACCGGCTCCTGTCCTTCGTCTGTGTTCCATCCAAATACTTCTCGACGGTATCGGCATGAGCAAGTATGCGGTCCCTCTCCAGCGGGTCCAGGTAGACGCCGTGTTGGCAGCATTTCGACGTGCACGCGTTCGGGCCGTTCTTGTCCTCGAATCCTTCCGTGAAAATCCTGAGCTCGAACCTGGTTCCGGCTACTTCTATTTCCTGATCGCTCATTTCGTCAAAACACCTGTCTCGTTTATTTTATCTATTCCGAAGACTACACCGCCGGAGATAGTACGTTTTATAAGTCCCTGCAAAACCTTGCCCGGACCTATTTCCACAAATTTCGTGATGCCGTCAGCCGACATATTCGTGACGGACTCCTGCCACCTCACCGGGTTGGTCAGTTGAAGGATAAGCGCGTTTCTAATCTCGCCCGCCGACCTGACCGGTCTCGCCGTTACGTTGGCGTACACAGGCACCGCCGCGTCGCGGATCGGCGCGGCATCGATCGCCTTCTTCAACTCATCCTTCGCCGCCTCCATCAGGGGTGAATGGAAGGCGCCGCTGACGACAAGTTCCTTCACTATCTTTGCTCCGCGCTGCTTCGCAAGTTCCATCGCTTTGCGGACAACCTCAACATCACCGGAGATCACGATTTGCCCGGGGGAATTATAGTTCGCCGGCCGAGCGACTCCGTTGACGGACGCTTCGCGGCAGGCCTCTTCTACATTTTTTTCGTCAAGTCCGACGACTGCCGCCATCGTTCCGGGCCGGACATTGCCGGCGTTCTGCATCAGCCTGCCCCGCAGTCCCACAAGCATCAGCGCATGTTCGAAGTCCAACGCCCCTGCCGCGTAAAGGGCCGAGTACTCTCCGAGTGAATGTCCCGCCGCAGCTTCAAATCGTTCACCCTTTGCCGACAGGCTGAATGCGACGGCGCTGTGAAGAAAAATTGCCGGCTGAGTGACCGAAGTCTGGCGCAAATCGTCTTCCGGTCCTTCAAAACACATTTTCGCGATGTCGAACCCGAGGATTTCGTTAGCCTGGCCGAACATTTTCTTCGCTTCGGTGCTGGAATCGTACCAGTCCTTTGCCATACCGACATACTGCGAACCCTGGCCGGGGAAAACGAGGGCTGTTCTTTCCAACTTAGGGCTCTCCTGCTTACTCATGCTGCTTATTGTTTATCGAAGGCCCATTTCACGAGGATCGCTCCCCAGGTATAGCCGGCGCCGAATGCCGACAAGACGATGTTCTGCCCCTTCTTCAGCTGCCCGCTCGAAAAATACTCGGAGAGGCAAAGTGGAATCGTGGCGGCTGTTGTGTTGCCGTACCTGTCGATATTCAGCATGACCTTCGAGCTGTCGAGCTCCATCCTCTTCGCGGTGGCGTCGATGATGCGCTTGTTGGCCTGATGCGGCACAAGCCAGTCGACATCGTTCCCGGTGAGATTGTTCTTCTTCATGATTTCATAAGAAACGTCCGCCATCCCGACTACCGCGACTTTGAAAACGGCCTTGCCGTCCTGGTAGATGTAGTGCATTTTCCTGTCGACGGTCTCGTGTGTCGGGGGATTCAGGCTTCCGCCGCCGGTCATGTTCAAGTAAGGTCCGCCCGCGCCGTCGCAATGGACTATATGGTCGAGTATGCCGTATTCCGGGTCTTCGGTGGGCTCAAGAAGAACGGCGGCTCCCGCGTCGCCGAAGAGTATGCAGTTCGCACGGTCGGTATAATCGGTTATCGCCGACATCTTGTCCGCACCGACAACGATGACTTTCTTGTACGCACCCGTGCTGACGAACTGGGCACCCGTCACCAGCGCAAAAATGAATCCGGAGCATGCCGCCGAGAGGTCGAATCCCCACGCGTTCTTCGCGCCGATCTTCTCCTGAATGACACAAGCGGTCGCGGGGAAAAACATATCCGGGGTAACCGTCGCGACGATAATGAGGTCGATCTCTTCCGCTGACATCTTCTTCTTCTTCAGGAGGTCGTTAATGGCTCCGGCCGCTAGGTCGCTCGTAGCCCCCTTCTTCAGGATCCGTCTTTCGACTATCCCGGTCCTTGTCCTGATCCATTCGTCGGTCGTATCGACCATCTTCTCAAGGTCGGCGTTGGTCAGCTTATCTTCGGGCACATAATGGCCCACGCCCGTTATCACTGCGTGCTTTGGCATCTACTCAGCCTTACTTTCGATTTTTGAAATTGAGTCCTCGATGAGTTTGCTAATGTTGTGGTTCACCATCTCTTCGGCGCGAAAGACCATATTTTTCACGGCGAGCACCGACGAGCTCCCGTGGCCGATAATCGAAACACCGTTGACGCCGAGTAGTGGCGCGCCGCCCTGGACCTCGTAACTGAAGCCCCTGAGCACTTTCTTGAGCGTCTTCGCCATCAGCCCGGCCCAAACCGTCTTCAGCGGGTTGCCGGAGGCGTACAACCTGAACCGTAACCTCAGCGTGGGGAGAATGCTTTCCGCGAATTTGAGCACTATGTTTCCGACAAACCCGTCACAAAGCACGACATCCGCTTTCCCGGCAAGTATATCCCGCCCTTCGATATTGCCGATAAAATTCAGCCCGCTCTTCTCAAGAAGAGGATACGATGCCTGGGCAAGCTCGTTGCCCTTTGAACTCTCCTCGCCGATGTTGAGCAATCCGACCGTCGGATCGTCCTTCTTCATAATTTCCCTGACATAGATGGAGCCCATCACGCCGAATTCGAGGATGTGCTGCGGGCGGCTGTCCGAGTTGGCGCCGGAGTCTATCAGGAAGCAGGATCCTTTGACCGTCGGAAGCGGTGTACCGACCGCAGGCCGTGCCACGCCTTTCACACGGCCGAGGATAAGCGTGGAGGCGGCCATGAAAGCGCCGGTGTTGCCCGCGCTCACGAACGCGTCGACCTTCTTTTCCTTGTGCAGGTTGGCGCCGACTACAATTGAAGAGTCGCGCTTCTGCTTTATTGCCGTGTTGGGGGTTTCGTGCATCTCTATCACTTCGCTTGCATCCACGATGGAATAATTCAAGTCGTGGGCGGAAAGCCTGGAGATCTCTTTCTCGATTTCTCCCTTCCGTCCTATGAGGACAAGCTCGAACCGGTTGTTCGATTCCTCCAGAGCCTGCAACCCTCCTTCGACGATCTTAAGCGGCGCCTCGTCACCGCCCATCGCATCAAGTGCTATTCGCATCAAAGAAATTCTGAATGCTAAATTCTAAATTCTCAACTGAAATTTGAGAATCCAAAATTATTAATTCAGGCTACGCGCCTTTGGGGATGAAAGCCACTCTCCCGCTGTAGTAACCGCAGTTTGGGCAAGCGCGGTGGGGAAGCTTGGGCTCATGGCAATGGGGGCACTCTGAAACCGTCGGG
>JAJYGB010000251.1 GCA_021785235.1 Bacteroidota bacterium | reverse complement strand
AAGCCGGTTGGCATAGTGGAGTTTAGTCAGTTCGCAAAAACGATCGACCCGAGGATAGAGACTTCCGTGATTTCCTGCCCGCCGGATCCAGCCGCCGACTTCTACTGCGGCTGGATGTTCAAAATGAATGCGGGCAGAGAGTAGGCCCGGAGCCCTTCCTTACTCCTTACTATCGGGTCTCCTGGTCCCCGGTCCTCCACGACCGCGTGATCCACGGCCGCTGTATCGCGGGTTGCGCCGCCTCTGGTTAGACCTCTGCGGCACGGGGAACTTCGGCTCAGGAAGAGGCGTGAGAAGATCGTCGTCCGGGTAGGTTGACGGGATATCTTCGCCGAGATATTTCTTGATCGCCGGAAGGGCGTACGCGTCAGTCTCGGTCGCGAAACTAATGGAAGTACCGAGCGCCCCGGCTCTTCCAGTTCTGCCGATGCGATGGACGTAATCTTCGGGATTCTCGGGAAGCGTGAAATTCACGACATGGCTTATTCCTTCCACGTGAAGTCCGCGGGCGGCCACGTCGGTGGCGACAAGGACGTTTATGCTCCCAGCCCGGAAATTCTCGAGCCGTTTAATGCGCCTCACCTGTTCGACATCCCCCGAAAGGAGCGAACAATTAATCCCGTAAGCGGAGAGATGGTCCTTTAAATCCCTCGCGGTATCTTTTCTGTTCGTGAAGACGAGTACCCGGTCGAGGCCGCGTTTCGTCATCAGGTTGTACAGGACCTTGAATTTCTCGATGTCGGTCGTAAGATAGAAAACCTGTTTGATCGTTTTTACAACGAGTCTCTCCGGTTCGATCTCGACTATGTTAGGTTCGGTTGTCCATTTCGAAGCGAGCCTGTTGACTTCCGGTGTCAGAGTCGCGCTGAAAAGCATCGTCTGCCTCGACGTCTTGGGCGGCGTGCTTTCGATAATCCGCCGGACATCGGGAATGAAACCCATGTCGAGCATCCGGTCCGCCTCGTCGATGACCAGAATTTCCACCTTGTCCAGGTGAATGTTCCCCTGCTTCTTGAAATCGAGAAGCCTGCCGGGGGTTGCAACGACGATGTCAACTCTTTCTCCAGCGAGTGTATCCTTCTGCTCCTGGTATTCCATTCCGCCGAGTACCGCGAGCACCTTCAGGTCCGTGTATTTCGTAAGCTCATCGGCGTCATTCTTTATCTGTATCGCGAGCTCTCTCGTCGGAGCGAGTATCAGGGCGCGGGGAGCCTTGCGGTTCGGCACTTTCGGAGGGTTGTCAAGAAACCGGGTGATGATCGCGATGAGAAAAGCGGCGGTCTTACCTGTCCCGGTCTGCGCGCGGCCCGCGGAGTCGAGCCCTTCAAGCGCCTTCGGAAGTATTCCGGCCTGGATCGGCGTACAATATTTGAACCCTTTGTCGAATAACGCGTGCATCACCTCGGGTCGTAGGGGGAAGTCGTGGAATCTTGTCTTCCCTTCCTCCGGCGGAACGACGTACTGCGAAACGTCCCACGCCTCCCGCTCGCGCGGCGACTCCTTTGGTTTCTCGGTAGGCCGCCGTGTTTCGCCGCGCGGCTTTCTGTCTGGTCTCGGGTTCCTGTCCGGTCTCTGGTTCCTGCCGGGCTCCGGCCTGCCGGTTCCCTGGTCTCTTCTCTGGCCGCCTTGCCCATGCGGTCTCGCACTTTCCTGGTTTCTCGGCTGGTTTCCATCTCTTTTCCGGAGCTCATGCCGGTGATCCGGGCGGTAGTCGCTTCTCTGCGGCTGCTGCCCCCGGTTTTCGGTCTGCTTCGGAGCTTTATCTTCGGCCTTCTTTACTTCAGGCTTAGCCTCTTTGCTGCCGAATATCTTTTTCAAAATATTTTTTAACAACTTATTTCACCATTTCCTTTGTTGCACTACGTTAAATTTTCGCGCTTGCTCGGCGAGAGCGGCAGCCTGCCCGGCCGCGCTACTCTACTATAACCGCTTCCCTTTCCAGTTTGATTCCGAATTTGTCCCCAACCGCATCTTCGATCTCAGACGCGAGGGTAAGCAGTTCTTTTGTTGTCCCGGAATAATTCACCAAAGCAAGCGCATGATTGGTTGAAATTCCGACGCCGCCTCTTCGTTGTCCCTTCCGGAAGCCCGCGTGTTCCACAAGCCAGGCGGCCGGAACCTTGGTCCCGTCAGCGCTCTTGTAGGAAGGCGCCGGCCCGATCCCGTATCGCTTCAACCTGGCGAGAAATTCGTCGTGCTGTTCGTCCGACAGAAAAGGGTTGACGAAGAACGAACCGACTGAACGGGAATTGGGGTCCGCCGGGTCTATGACCATCGACTTCTTCCTCCGAAGTTCCAGTACGGCTTCTCTCACGATGCCCAGTCCCCGTCCCGCGGTTTCACCGTGGCGCGGCGGCATCCTGGACTCGACATATTCCTTCAGCTCGGCGTATTTCAATGTCGGCTCACCCGAGTGGACCAGCTTGTAACTGACCTCCACTATCACGAAGCGGTTCCTGTCTTCGAATTTGAACCTGCTCCGTCGGTAGCCAAAGCGGCATTCGGCGGCACTGAACTCGACAATCTCAAGAGATCTCCTGTCTAGAGCTTTCACCGAGACGAGCGTGTCCTTTACCTCCTGCCCATATGCGCCGACGTTCTGAATCGGAGTCGCGCCGACCGAACCGGGAATTCCGGAGAGACATTCTATGCCTGCAAGATCTTTCTCGACTGAGAGTTTCACCACGTCGTCCCATGTTTCGCCCGCTTTGGCGGTGACGATTGAGGAATCCCCATCTTCACTGAAACGGAGTCCCCTTAAATCGACCTTCAGCACAAGGCCGCGGAAACCGTGATCCGGGAAGACTATGTTGCTTCCCCCGCCCAGTATAAGAACGGGAATCCCTGTAGTCTGGAAGAAGCTAACGGCGGAAAGTATCTCATCAAGAGTGCGGCAAATGATGAAATACTTCGCGCTGCCTCCCAGGTGAATTGTGGTGAATTCGGCCAGTGGCATCTCCGCCCTGAATTCAGCCAGCTTATCGGGTGTTACTCTCATCCATTACAAGATAACCAATGCCGACCAATTATTTCGACATGAAAAGCCGGCAATACAAGCCAGATTCCGAGGTAAGTGCAGGTAAATGCTGCAAAGGGCGCTGATTCGCGGCCGATACGTTTTGAAGGTACCCGGTCAGGCATTGACACGACTGAACTTAGGCTCTAAGTTCCACAAGGATAAAAATCGATAGGGAGCGGGATGGACAGGAAATTAGGGCTAATCATCTCAGCAGTTCTTTTCCTCACTTCAACGGTGAGTTACGGACAGTTCGAAACTGCGGTGCCATTTTTAATGATACCGACTTCGGTTCAAGGCAATGGCATGGGAGGAGTCGCGGCATCGCTGATTACGGACGACGCGATCTCAAACCTCTCCAATCCCGCCCAGCTCGGAATATTCGGCTTGAATAATTCTCTCAGCCTGACCACATATTCGCCGAAGACCGATTGGCTGCCGAGTTTTACCAGCGGACTGAGCCTCGACGTGGCAGCATTGAGCGCGGGGCTGAAGCTTAACAGATACTTGAATCTGCCCGCACCTATCAGCGTCTGCATCGGATTCTCGCAGGTTTATTTCGATCTCGGTATTTTCAACAGGACTCTCGCGAATAGCCCGACAGTCGTCAGCCGGTGGCACGCATATGAGAAGGCGGATTTGCTCAGCCTCGGGGTCGGCATCGATTATGTGGTGAAGCTCGGACTCGGCTACAGTTACAAATGGATCGATTCGGAGCTCGCGCCATTCGGGACTGAGCAGGAAGTTGGTCTGGGTGTTGCAAAGGTTCCCGCGTATGATTTCGGCGCGATATTGCAGGTCCCCGTGGTCGACATAGTTTCACATTTCAAAAGGGCGCCGGTTACGTTCAGCGACAAAGTTTCGCCTCTCTTCAATTTGACTTTCGGTTACGCAGAAAGAAATGTAGGCGGCGGTGTCAGTTACGGCATTCAGACACAGTCCGATCCGCTGCCAAGACAGGGAGTGCTCGGATGGAATTTCGAAGTCGGGCTGATGTCTGAAGTGAACCACCGCCCGTGGAAGCTTTTCAGCTTTACATGGGCGCGAGAAGCCGCAGACGTACTTGTGTCGGTGAGGACAATCGCGACGGAACAGGCACCGGGTGATACACTTTACTCTAATGTTTATTCTTACAAAGGCGGGCTCGGGAGCATTCGCCCCGTCGACAACCTGGTTCTCGGACGAACTAACGGCGAGATCGCTCTTCAGAAGGGGTGGCAGATCCAGATTGCCGAGTGCCTCTATTTCCGGGGGGGCTCGAACACCGATGTGGGTGGATTGCTCTACCAGACCCACGGAGAAAGCATCAAGCTCAATGGTTTTCTCAAGCTCGTTGCTTCGCTCGGAATATGGAATCCTCACCGCGGGTGGGGAGCATATCTCATCAATCATGTAGACCTTCAGTACAGCACCTGTGCTTACACGAGCACGAATAATTCTCTCTTGAACGGCACGAAGTTCAGTTCGATAAATATGGTACTTAAGTAAGTTGGCTTTGATCCGCATTAGAAGAGCAAAATGAAGAAACTTCTGGTCACGTGTCTGTTGGTGAATATATCACTCACCGGTACAGCATCGTCTCAGTCATTCAATCCGGCTCCTGTAATGACCACGCCCGTTTCAGCGGAAGCCAACGGGACGGGTGGTATTTCAGCGTCAATCATTTCGGAAAACGCGTTGGCGAGCGCGGCAAATCCGGCTCAGCTGGGAATATTCAGCCTCGCCAACTATTTCAATGCGAGCACATTCATTACGAATACGGCGTTACTCCCGGGCTCAGGGACCGGTAATTCACTTCACGCCGCCGGCGTCAATGCGGGGGTGAATCTGGAAAAGTACCTTAAGACTCCGATACCGGTCAGTTTTGGATTGGGATATTCCCGGATACAGCTAACACTCGCACAATTCGAGGTGCAATGGATTAACGGTCCACAGGTCATCTCAACCTGGAATGCTTCGCAAACATTACAAAATCTCACGATCTCTCTTGGGACCGAATATTGGGTTCGGTTCGGCATCGGATACAATTTGAAATGGATAAATTCGACCTTGGCGCCGTTCTATCCAGCAGGGGAGGTTCCTACCGGGCGGGGTAAAGCCGTTGCGCATGACTACGGAATACTTTTAGAGATACCTTCTATGGCCATCCTTTCCAGATTGCAGCACCACAATATCAAGTTTGGCCGGAACATATTTCCTATCGTCGATCTTTCGTTTGCTTATACAAGAAGAAACATCGGGGACGGGATCTATTACCTGGATCCGTCCCAGACTCAGCCTTTCTCTCGCGAGGCGACACTTGGATTGAGTGCGGTTTTCGGATTGAAGTCGGAGGTACACGGAAGAGTCTGGACTTTAATTTCGTTCACTTGGGCGAGAGAAGCTCAAGACAACCTTGTCTCAGTTTCCAGCACGCCAACTCCGCTTCAGGGTGGGGATACGCTCTACACAAACGTTGTCTCGTACACGAGCGGTCTCGGCGATATCGACCCGATCGACAATCTTATCTTCGGCAGGACCAACGGGAACGTCGAGCTTCGAAGAGGCTGGCAGCTACAGCTTGCGGAATTTCTATATCTCAGAGGAGGCTCATTTACCGGAGAATCCGGCCCCGACTACTCCACACTCGGTTTCGGTCTCAGGCTCGACGGCCTCGTCAAAATTCTGGCAGCTTACGATCTGGTTGACATCGATCGACCCGGGATTTACTCGTTCATAGTCGACCACCTCGATTTACAGTACGACTACAGCGAGTACACAGGAGACTCATATGCGACAGGAACGAATTTTCAATCGTTGAACCTGGTGGTTAGGTAAAGTGTGGCAACCTTGTGACCGACCCACAAGACTCCTGTCATTGCGAGCCCGTCCCTACGTAGTAGGGACGGACGTGGCAATCCCCTTCTTTGTAGATTACTGTAAGGATCTGCTACCTCAATCGGAGGTTTCATGTCGATGATTGCCACGTCGCCCGCCTCGCATTGCGAGTCGGACTCCTCGCAATGACCGGTTAAGTGGGGAGATCAACCAGAACGAGACTTTTGCACTTTATAAGGAATGGAAAAATGAGAAGCACAATTCAAATAATAGCGATCCTGATCCTTTTATCGACAGGACAGACATATGCGCAGTATTTCGGTTCGGTTCCGTTTCTGAACTATCCAGTCTCAGCCCAAGCGCTCGGCATGGGCGGTGTCGGTACGGCTTTCGTTTCCGACAACGCGACGGCGACAATTGCTAACCCCGCACAGCTCGGTATATTCAGCTTGAATGGAATGCTGAATGCCAGCACGGATCTACATAATTCGCTCGGCCCGCCCTACTACGGTAACGCCGCGTCCCTTTATGCAACTGGAGCCAATGCAGGATTCATCTTGAATAGTCTTTGGGCTGAGTTGCCTGTTCAAGTGGGCGTAGGAGTAGGATACTCACATCTCCTTTACAATTCTGAATTTATCCTGGGCGGAGCGCAATGGCCTAGCCAAATGACCGGAGCATCAAACGGCCTTTCATTCGGAATAGGACTGGAGGATTTCCTCAGGATTGGGATTGGTTACACGCTGAAATGGATCAACTCCCCAAACCCCAACTTCTTTGTGAAACAAACCGGGGAGGATGTCGGCGCAATTGTTCAGGTGCCTGTAAGCGCACTGATTAATGGATCCACGAGGGATTGGGCCGCGAGAAGTAATGGAGTGGAACCGGTCTACAATTTCACACTTGGATATACGATGAGGAACCTCGGCAAGTACGAATTTGAAAGTGAGTACCTTCCGACAGAAGCAGATCTGGGATGGAGTCTCGACGCAGGACTGAGAACCAGTATCACCGGTCAGTCCTGGGAATGGCTCTCCGTTTCCTGGTCTAACCAGGCCGGAGCCTCACCCTTCTACACAGATTCAACTGTCGGCACCATGTACGGGGCTGACACGGTTTGGGACTATGTCTCGCGCTACCAGAAAGGCTTTGGACATTTCGGTGTCTGGCAAAATCTCGCTATAGGTAAGGGGAGTCAAACCGTCGGTGTGCGTAAAGGCGGTCAGATCGGGCTCGGCGAATTCATCTACATCCGAGCAGGCGCGATAACGGATGCCGGTCAGACGACATACTCTACCTTCGGCTGGGGACTGCGTCTCGACGGTCTCGCGAAATGCCTCGTCTTCTTCAAGTGGCTGGACCCGAACGCCCCCGTCGCCAAGTTCCTGCTCGACCATCTCGACGTGCAGTACGATTACAGCAGAGCTTACGGCGGGATTTATGATGGTAAGCCGTTCGAGGATTTGAACCTGGTGGTGAGGTAGACCCACCAACCTTGCGAAGGTTTTTGGACCTTCGCAAGGTGTGGCCGAACCTACTCCAGCCCGCTGAGCAGCAATCCCGACAATAGCTTCGGATAGAAGTACGTCGACTTCTGCGGCATGACCGCGCCCGCGTCGGCTACTTCCTTTACCTGCTCCACCTTAGTCGAGTTGATTATGAATCCGACCTGCCCCTTCCCGGACTGCACCGCG
>JAJYGB010000105.1 GCA_021785235.1 Bacteroidota bacterium | reverse complement strand
CGGCAGCAGGCTCATTTCGCTGGATGTCTTCAGGGGCATTACGATCGCGGGAATGATCCTGGTGAACAACGCCGGAGATTGGTCGCATGTCTATCCCCCACTTGCTCATGCAGAATGGCACGGCTGGACGCCTACAGATCTCATATTCCCTTTTTTCCTCTTCATAATGGGCGTAGCGATGCCCTTCTCGTTCGGCAAGCGCCTTGCGCGCGGCGACAGCAGGGGGAAATTGCTGAAACATGTCGTCATTCGTTCGCTCATTATATTTGCTCTCGGAATGCTCCTGTCCGGCATCCCGAATTTCGACTATTCTCACAGGCTGATACTTAACATTCTTCAGAGGATCGGAATCATCTATTTGATTTCCGGCGCGATTTATCTCTTTTCGGGCGTCATGGCACAGGCCGTGGTAGCGGTATTTTGCATCGTACTTTACTGGATACTGATGTTATTTGTCCCGGTACCCGGTTTCGGAGCGGGCGTGCTTGCACCTGTCGGCAATATGTGGTGGTATGTGGACAAGGTCCTTCTGCAGGGGTGGCATCAACATCTTCTCGTCGTCGGTGACTATAGATTGAATCATGCGGAAGGCATCCTGAGCCTCATCCCATCGATATCCACCGTACTGCTGGGATCGTTGACAGGCCACTATCTAAGGTCGGAGAGGAGCAACATGGAGAAAGCCGCCGGCATGATGGTGGCAGGCAATTCCGGTTTGGTGATAGGCGTAATTATGTCAATTTGGTTTCCGATAAACAAGCTGCTCTGGAGCAGCTCGTATGTGGTGTTCACAGCAGGGTTCGCTCTCGAGATGCTCGGCGTTTGCTATTGGCTCGTCGATATCAAGGGTTACAAAACATGGTCACAGCCCTTCCTGGTCTTCGGCACGAATGCGATTACGGCATTCTTCCTCTCGACTCTCGTGGCGCTGATTCTCGATTTGGTTGTTGTGTCGGTGGCAGGGCCGGCGGGAGAGCCGCTGAGAACAAGTCTTAAAGATTATGTATACAACGCAGTCTTTGCACCTCTTGCAAGCAGCTACAATGCCTCGATGTTTTTTGCGGTAGTATATGTGCTCATTTGGTATGCGGTCATGCTCGTGTTCTACAAGAAGAAGATATTCATAAGGATTTGAGATGAAGGAAGCTCTCCGTAGCTATGCGGTTTTGTTCTCGATTTTATTTCTTTTTGTGAAACCTGCCGCGCAGAAGGACCCAAGAACAGAAAAGGATTATGAAATGAAAGAACCGAAGAGGACTATTCTCGCAATAGGTGCACACGCCGGCGACATGGAGATAGCCTGCGGTGCCGTGCTGGCGAAACAAGCCCAGATGGGCGACCGGGTTGTATTTCTGCATCTGACGCTCGGCGAAGGGGGAAATCCGCGAATGTCTGCGGGGCAATATGGCAAACAGAAAAAAAGAGAAGCGGTGGAGGTCGATAGTCTTCTCGGCGGGGAATCCATTTTCGGTCCTTACAAAGACGGCGAATTGCCCGACGACCAGGCGGCCAGGAGATATGTTGCGAACGTGATACGGAAAGTCAAGCCGACGGACATAATCACGCACTGGAAGAACAGCATTCATCCCGACCATGCCAGCGCTCACGCGATAACCGTGGATGCCGTTCTGCTTGCGAGTCTCCCCTCAGTTTCAACCTTGACCCCTTATTCCAGGACGGAATTTCCTGAGTGGCGCGGAGTACGGAGGATACTCTATACGGAAAACTGGGAGGACATGGAGGGATATCAGCCGTACATCTACGTCGATGTCACGGAGTCTTTCGATGTGTGGGCAAAAGCAGTGGCTAAGTACGAGTTCATCGGTGGAAACATATCAAGCTTTCCATATCTGAACTACTACAAAGCCCTGGCGACAGTTCGGGGAGCGGAGGGCGGTTTCCGCTACGCAGAGACCTTCGATATCGACAAGTTTGAGAAAAAACTGAAGTGGAGGAGCCTGGAGCCTTGAAACTAGTCTCCACGCCCCAGAAGAAAAGGAAGGCTTTCGAATCTCCGGTCATCCGGCGGTTTGAGGGCGAGAATGAAAGCGAGATCGTCGAACTGTGGAATCGTTGTCTCATCCGGGATCCCATAACCATCGACATATTCCGAAGGAAGATCCTGCTTGACGAGAATTTTGACCCGCGCGGATCTCTGGTGGCTTCCTGCGAAGGCGATATTATGGGTTTTTCTCTCGCCATAAGGAGAAGACATCCCTATTATGGAGCCGGATTGGAAGAAGGGACCGGATGGATTACAGTGTTCTTTGTGCATCCGGAATTCCGCAGAGCAGGTATAGCGGCAGCTCTCATCAACGCTTCCGAGGATTTTCTGAGGGAAGCGGGTGTCAATGAGGCGTACGTATCTTCTTATACTCCCAATTACTTCGCTCCGGGCGTCGACCTTGATGCCTATGCGGAAGGTTATTCGCTTCTGAAGAAACTCGGTTACAGGAAATACGAGAGAGCGTACAGCATGGAGCGTTCACTCCTCGATTTCGAATACCCGCAGGAAGCTGACGAAGTCTGCAAATCTCTGGAGTCGAAGGGGATCTATCTTCGAATTTTTGAGCCGAAGTATATCCCGGGTCTCCTCGATTTCCTCGCCGCGAATTACCCGGGCGATCTCTTCCGGGTTGCGCTCGAACAATTAAAGAGGGAACCGAATACAGACCAGATACTTGTTGCAGTAAAGAACGGTTCGGTGGTGGGATTCAGTCACTACGAAGACGAGCACTTCGGCCCGTTTGCGATAGATCAATCGCTGAGCGGAATGGGCGTGGGAACATGTCTTTACTATAAGACGGCTCTTTACATGAAAGAAAAAGGGAAACGGAATCTGTGGCTTGGATGGGCTTCCGGTCACGCCAAAGATTTCTATTATAAGCGAGGACTCAAAGTCACCAGAAGATATGAAATCATGAAAAAGGAATTGAAGTGAATGTACAACGTGCTTTCCACTAAGCGCATGGCTCGATGTGTACCATGGTAATTCCACTTTGACGGATTTATCGGACCAAAATTCTCAGAGGGCAGATGAACTTTCACCTGATTGATTGGTTGATTCTCGTAGTATATATGACCGGCACTGTCTATGTCGGCTTGAGAGCGCGGAAATATGTCGAGAGCATGGAGGGTTACTACGTCGCAGGAAGAAAGGTGAAGGTGGCTCTCGGCTCCGCTACCCTCATCGCAACCGAGATCGGCGTCGTGACATTCATGTACTTCGGACAGCTCGGCTATCTTACCGGGTTTTCATGCTTTATACTCGGAGTGATCGGTTTTTTCGGCTATATGGTCATAGGCAAGAGCGGATTCATCGTGTCGGGACTGAGGCGGCTGAAAGTCATTACCATACCGGAATTCTACGAGCTCCGTTACAATAGATCGGTCAGATGGCTGGGCGGCGTGCTTCTTTTTCTGGGCGGCGTCCTCAATATGGGTATCTTCCTGAGATTCGACGGTATCTTCCTCACCGAATCCATGGGATTGGGTGAACAGGCCAAAGCCATTGTGATGGTGATAATGCTTGTCATCGTGATTAGCTACACGATCCTCGGCGGAATGTTCTCCGTGATCATAACTGATTTCATACAGTTTGTGATTCTTGCATTCGGTATGCTCATCGCGACAGCGTTCATCCTCATGAAGGTCAGCATAACTTCGATCGCTCATGCCGTCGTGACGCAATACGGTTCGTCGGGTGTCGATCCCATAACAAATCCGCAGTTCGGCTGGGTCTTCATATTCTGGATGCTGATCGGAAGCATCGCTCTCTCGGCCCTGAATCAGCCCGCGGTGTCAAAATCATTTGCCTCGGAATCGCCGGAAGTCGGAAGAAAGGTCTTCTTGTATACCGGTTTTACGCTGGCCGGGAGATACATGATCCCGATGCTTTGGGGGGTGGCGGCTCTGGCGGTGTTCGGACCCAATATGAATTCACTTGTCGCGATGCCCCGACTCCTGGGGTCCGTCGTCCCTTCAGGGATGCTTGGGCTGATGGTTGCCGGCATGCTCGCCGCGTCGATGTCCACTTACAGCGCATACCTGCTGGCCTGGAGTACTGTGGCAACAAGAGACGTTATTGCTCCTCTGCTGAAGTCGCCGCTTTCAGACAATCAGAACGTCGCAATAACAAGAGTAATTGCTGCTGTGATTGGGGTGTTCATGCTCGTGTTCGGTCTTTTCTATCAACTTCCTTCGACTGCATTTCAGTACCTGGCGCTCACCGGAGCGATGTATGCGGCCGGAGCGTTTGCCTGCGTGACCGCCGGACTATACTGGAAGAAGGCAAATGTGGTCGGTGCTTACTCCGGTCTCGCGCTTGGTGCGATCGGACCCGCTGCCTTTCTTTTCTTATCTCAATTGAAGGAGACTCTTCCCAGAGGTCTCCTCTTTCTCGTGGACGTTAACGTGTCGGGCTTTCTCAGCTTCGTGCTGGCTGCTGCCGGGATGGTAATCGGCTCGCTTGCAACTCAAAGAAAATATCCGGCGGTGAAATTGCCGGAGCCGATCAACCCTGATGCAGTCGCGGAGGATTCAAATGTCGGCTATTAGCCTGTTCTGGATGATCCTGTGCGGAATCTCCACGCTTACATTCTTCTCGGTGGCTTTGGCCATTACGATTTTTGGTATACAGGATCTCCGGTCGCTCCTTTCGAAGTCAAACAAGAAGAGCAATAACGGGAAAATTACGATCAGCGGAACCAAGGACATCAAAAGGCGGAATGAAACGCAATGAGAAGAAAGACATTCGGTTTAGTCTTGGCATCAGCACTTCTGTCATTTGCTTTCGACATTCAAACGAAGGATGCCGATAGAGTCTCCGATTCCATTATTCGACAATTCCGCCACTCCTCCCATTCGAACGTTGAAAGAGTTGCGGTAGAAGTCGACGCCGGCAAAACCATCTCAAGGATAAATCCGTATCTTTACGGTCTCAATGTTGCGCGATGGGATGAAGACCTTTTCCCGGGACCCGCGAGCGACATGCTTCTCGATTGCGATCGCGATGCCATCAGAAAGGTCAGAGAGGCCGGGTTTACCGTCCTCAAATATCCCGGCGGAAACGACGCCGATCATTACATATGGAACAGTCCGGACAACAGCGCCGGAGAAATGAACACGGATGAGTACGCTGCCTTCCTGAAAACTCTCGGCGCTCAGGGATTCATCACGATCAACTTCAATGAGCCTCCGGAACTTGCCGCCGATTGGGTAAGATACTGCAACAAGGTAAAAGACTACGGGATCAAGTATTGGGAGATCGGCGACGAACAGTGGGGGACATGGGCCGCCGGACACACAACTCCCGAGAAGTACGCGGAACGTTTCATAGAATTCGCGAAGGCGATGAAGGCAGTCGATCCGACAATCCAGGTGGCAGCAGATGTCAAACCGACGGACGATCCAAACGACTGGACCTGCCGGGTTCTGAAAGCGGCGGGCAATTACATAGACCTGGTCACATTTTCATATTACCCGCTGACGAACAAGGTCGAGAACGCCGATTCACTTTTTGCCAGCCTGCCTTCTTACCGGCGCGACTACGAAACCATCCGCCATGCGCTTCAGGAAACTCTCCCGACTGTCGATCCCGTGCACGGGAGCGCGAAGGCCGATTCGATGTGGATTGTGAATGTCGGTTACAACTCCGTGAACGGCCGCCCCGGCCGGTTTACTCTATCGATCGCGAATGCGTTATGGGTCGGCGACATGTTAGGAACCATGGCAGAGCTTGGTGAGCAAATGTCCTGCTACTGGGCACTCCACAACTCGTATCCGCCGGGACAAGGCGACTACGGAATATTATCGGAGGATGGAAAGAACACTCCGGCCTATACTTATTACGTGTTCACTCTTTACGCACATTTGTTTGGCTACAATGTGGTCCGGAGCTCGTCGACTGATTCTTCACTATCTGTCTACTCGAGTCTCTACAATGAAGACACGCTGTCGATTATCCTGATTAACAAGGACAAGAGACATGCAAAAGATGTCAAAATCAGTTTGAACGGTTACGAACCGGAACAGCCGGCAAGGGTGTGGGTTCTCGATGCCAGGCACAGGCTGGAAAAACTTCCGGACATGGACCGCGTTGGGCAGGTTTTCGACGAGACGGTTCCGCCATATGCTTTGATTGTCATACATCTTCTGAGGAAGGGTATGGTCCTCCCGCCGACCGATTTGGCGTTGGGAGCCCGCGCCACCGCATCGACGTATGCCAGGAACGGTCCGAACTTCGGGCCTTCCAGCGCTGTCGACGGAAAGCTCTATACGAGGTGGGCGTCGGCGGCGCTGTGGGGATCGGAAAGGGGCCTGGATCCGCAGTGGTTTCAGGTCGATCTCCGGCGTACTCACGAGTTCGACAAAATTGTCATTCACTGGGCGAACGGGTACGGCATCGAATACGATTTGGCTGTGTCTGTCGACGGCAAGAAATGGAAGACCGTATGGAAAGAAAACAACGGCCGTGGTGGAATTGAGGAAGTAAAATTCAATCCAGTTGAAGGCCGGTTTGTCAAACTTGACGGATTCAAAGGATCAAATGCCATTTCAAGCTATTCGATATATGAATTTCAAATATTCAATTCTAAAACGACCAGACCGAATGATTCCGAACCAGGCGAAGAGTTGAAATCCGGAATTAAACTGCCGCATGACAAAAGAGTGAAGCTTGGCTGTGAGCGGCTGCTCGATTCCGAAAGGCAGCTTGTAAGCGGAAAGCAGGTGGGCATTGTCACGAATCATAGCGGCGTACTGCCGAACGGTGAGCACATAGTCGATGCTCTGAGAGCCTGCTGCGATGTCGGGATACGAGCTCTCTTTTCGCCCGAACACGGTATAAGAGGAGACGCTCCCGCGGGCAGGCACGTCGGGCATGAGATTGATCCGAAAACCGGTATTCAGGTGTTCTCGTTGTACGGCGAACACAACAAGCCGGAAGCGTCCATGTTGGAAGGAATACGAACGCTTGTGTATGATATCCAGGATGTGGGCGCGCGATTTTATACTTACATCAGTACGCTTACCCTTGTCATGGAGGCTGCGGCGGAGAATGGTGTAGAACTTATTCTCCTTGATCGGCCGCTCGTACTTTCAGGCGGCATGATCGATGGGCCGGTGCTCGAGGATGACGTGAAATCTTTTATCGGTATGCTCCCACTGCCGATTTTGTACAGCCTGACGCCGGGCGAGCTCGCGGGTCTGATTCGAAAAGAGTATTTGGGGAAATTGGCTTCGGACCTGGATATGAAAGTATTGAAACTGGAGAACTATTCCCGTTCAATGTGGTACGACGAGACGGGCCTTAGCTGGCTCCCGCCGTCTCCGAATATCCCGACCATCGACACAGCGGTAGTGTATCCGGGCACAGCTCTGGTCGAAGGCACGAACATAAGTGAGGGACGGGGCACCGCATCTCCCTTCAGATTCATAGGCGCCCCCTTTGTTGATAAGATGAGGCTTGCCGATTCACTGAATTCCGCCGGACTGCCGGGAGTGAAATTTGTCCCTGCCGATTTTGTTCCGAGGGAG
>JAJYGB010000168.1 GCA_021785235.1 Bacteroidota bacterium | reverse complement strand
AGTGGTTCAACGATAAAACGGCCGAACGTATTGCTATAGCTCGACTGATCCAGTACTATTGTTTCTGGCATTTGCAATTTCACAGCGCTCATTAGCTTTTCACCTCAATTAAATTTCTCTGTTGCTCGTCGCGTTTGCCGGCTATCCCATTGAAAGGTGCCACGGACGGGAAACGTTTAATCACGTCGTCAGACATCACTTCGAATACAATTCAACGATAAGCTGCTCATTCACATCCGGCAAAGGTATTTCCGCGCGTTCCGGGACCTGCAGGAAGGTGCCGGCCAATTGCGCCTTATCGAGTTGGAGATATGACGGGAGCATTCCTTCCTTGATTCTCTTAAGTGACGAATGAATTGTATCAAGCTGGTTACTACCTTCGGCGACTTTGATCACGTCTCCTGGCTTCACGAGATACGACGCAACGTCAACCTGCTTGTTGTTCACAAGGAAGTGGCCGTGCAGCACGAGCTGCCGTGCGGATTTCCTGGAAGGAGCGAAACCAAGTCTGAACAGGACATTATCCAGCCTGCGTTCGAGAAGCCTAAGAAGATTCTCACCGGTTCTTCCCTTCTGGTGAGTCGCCATCTCGAAGTAGTTTCTGAACTGCTGCTCGTAGACACCGTACATCCTTTTCACTTTCTGCTTCTCGCGGAGCTGTACGCCGTACTCGCTCACCTTCTGGCGTCTGCGGAGACCGTGCTGCCCCGGTGCATAGTTTCGTTTCTCCAAAGGGCATTTATCGGTATAGCATTTTACGCCCTTCAGGAACAGTTTCTGTCGCTCTCTTCTGCAAAGTCTGCAACTCGCTTCTACATATCTTCCCATTTACAACTCCGAAAAAATTTTGTTATACTCTTCGTCTCTTAGGAGGGCGGCAGCCGTTATGCGGAATCGGCGTGACGTCGCGGATACTGGTAATCTCAAGGCCACCGGTTTGAAGTGACCTGATCGCGGCTTCCCGACCCGAGCCGGGGCCTTTCACTAGTACTTCCACCTTCTTCATTCCTAGGCTGGCCGCTTCCTTGGCAGCTGCTTCGCCTGCTGTCTGGGCCGCAAACGGGGTGCTCTTCCTGGAGCCCTTGAAACCCATTTTGCCTGCCGATGACCACGATACCACGTTGCCGTAAATATCTGTAAGCGCAACAACGGTGTTGTTGAACGTCGCCTTTATGTGTGCGATGCCGTGTGCATCGACCTGTGTTTTTTTCCGCTTTTTTCCTGCTACCTTAGACAAATCAAAAACCTCCTATCGTTTACTTCTTAGCCGCGACTTTCTTCTTACCTGCAACAGTGCGTCTCTTTCCCTTACGCGTGCGGGAGTTGGTCCGAGTACGCTGGCCTCTCACAGGAAGGCTCTTACGATGACGAAGGCCGCGGTAGCTTCCTATGTCCATCAGTCTCTTGATATTCATCTGGGTCTCGCTTCTCAGCGCGCCTTCGACCTTGTATTCCGTCGTGATTACCTGGCGGATCTTCGAGACCTCTTCATCGCTCAGCTCACCGACATGCTTGGCAGGATCGACGCCGGCCTTCTCAAGTATATCGAGCGCCGAAGCACGGCCGATTCCAAAAATATAAGTCAGGCCGATTTCGGCTCGCTTGTTTTTCGGTAAATCTACTCCTGAAATTCTAGCCAACTTCCTTCTCCTTTATTATCCCTGGCGCTGCTTATGTTTCGGATTCTTCTTGCAAATCACTCTGACAACGCCTTTGCGCTTGATGATTTTGCAGTTGTCGCAAAGCTTTCTCACCGATGCTCTGACTTTCATTTTCCAGTTTCCTTACTTGTAACGATATACGATTCTGCCTTTGCTCAAGTCGTACGGCGAAAGCTCGACCGTCACCTTGTCACCGACAAGAATCTTTATGAAGTTCATTCTCATTTTTCCAGAGATATGCGCGAGTATCTCGTGGCCGTTATCCAGTTTCACACGAAATGTTGCGTTCGGCAGCGTATCGCTGATTGTACCGTCGACTTTAATCTGTCCTTGTTTCGCCATCCTCAATGACCCTTTAGATTGGAAGCAGTAAGTATTTCAGGTTTTCCATCTGTGATCGCGACAGTATTTTCAAAATGAGCAGAAGGCTTTCCGTCAGACGTGTAAACCGTCCAACCGTCACGCGCCGTATATACTCTATAAGTTCCCGCGTTTACCATGGGCTCAATTGCGAGCGTCATTCCGGGCCTCAATAGCGGCCCTTTTCCCTTTTTCCCGTAGTTCGGGACGGGCGGGTCCTCGTGAAGCTTCGTTCCGATGCCATGGCCGACAAGATCGCGTACCACGGAAAAACCGTTGGCCTCTACATACTCCTGAACGGCTTGAGAAATATCCTCTATGTGGTTACCGGCGACCGCATTCTCAATTCCAAGCGCCAGCGCCTTCTCCGTCACTTCCATCAATTTCATCTTCTCTTCGCTGATCTTACCGACTGCATACGTCCTGGCGGCATCGCCATAGTAGCCGTTCTTGATCGCTCCGACATCCACTGAAACCAGTTGGCCTTCTTCAATCTTCCTTGGCCCCGGTATCCCGTGGACGACCTGCTCGTCGATGGAAAGACATATCGTCGCCGGAAAAAGGTTTCGCTTATCGTAGCCGTAGCCTTTAAACGCGGGTTTTGCATTTTGTGAAAGAACGTAATCTTCCGCGATACGATCTAACTCTTCAGTGGTAACTCCCGGCTTCACATGTTTGCCTACAGCCTCAAGAATTCCAGCCACCACTCTTCCCACTTCGCGCATCAAGTCCAGTTCGCGTGTGGTTTTAACTGTAATCATGCGGACTCAGGAATACCGGCGGCTCTTCAGCTTTCCAGTCTTCATGAAGCCGTCATAATGGTGCATCACAAGCTGTGATTCGATCTGGTGCACTGTTTCGAGCCCAACTCCAACAATGATGAGAAGACTCGTGCCTCCAAAAAACTGAGCGAAGCTTTCGCTGACTCCGAACCTCGTCATGAATGCCGGGAGTATCGCGACGATCGCGAGGAATATGGAGCCAGGTAAAGTCACCTTTGTCAAGATATTATCGATAAAATCTGCCGTATGTTGTCCAGGTCTGATGCCAGGAACGAACCCACCCTGCTTCTTCATATTGTCCGCAACATCCGTCGGGTTGAAGGCGATCGCGGTATAGAAGTAAGTGAAAAAGATAATCATAAGGGCGTATATGAACGAGTACGTAAACGACGTGAACGAGAAGTATCCTGCGATGCTCTGCATGAACTCGTTATTCGGGAAAAATGTCAAAATCGTCTGCGGAACGAACATAATCGATTGCGCAAAGATGATCGGCATTACGCCGGCAGTATTGACGCGAATCGGAATGTACTGTGTGACACCGCCGTAGACCTTTCTTCCTACAACTCGCTTGGCATACTGAACTGGGACTTTCCGAGTCCCCTCAGTCACGAACACAATTGCGGCCACAATCCCGATCATGAGAGCCACAACGACTATTTCAGAGATGAAGCTCCTCGTTCCGGAGCTTACCAGCTGATACTCATCGAGCACTGCATTGGGGAAGCGGGCAATGATATTAATGGTAATTATAAGAGATATACCGTTGCCGATCCCTTTGTCGGTTATCTGTTCACCGAGCCACATCATGAAGATAGTGCCTGAGGTGAGGAAGATGATCGTAGAGAGAGTGAAGCCAAGACCGCGCACCACATCAGGGATAACGGGAAGTCCGCCCGGCGTGGTCATGCTCTCGAGCCTGACGCTTACGCCCCACGCCTGGAGAGCTGAAATCAGAACCGTACCATAACGCGAAAGTTGCCTGATCTTTTTCTGGCCTTCTTCGCCTTCGCGCTGCAGTTTCTGGAAGTACGGGACGACCGCGCCCAGCAGCTGGATCACGATTTCCGCGCTGATGTATGGCATTATTCCCAACGCGAAGATTGCCGCGTTGGAGAAGGCGCCTCCGGCAAACAAATCGTAAAGTCCGAAAAGCGTGTTTTGCGATTGCGTCCTCATGACGTCCGCGAGAAGAGACGCGTCCACTCCCGGTAGAGTGATGTGCGCTCCAAGCCTCACGACGGCGAGTACTCCCGCGGTATAAAGGATCCGCTTCCGCAGGTCCTCTACCTTGAAGACGTTTCTTAAGCTCTCAGTTAGTCTGGACATATCTTAAGACTCGAGTGTTTTGGCCCCACTGATGGCGGGGATCGTTTCGACTTTACCGCCTGCGGCTGCGATTTTTTCGGAAGCTGATTTGCTGAACGCATTTGCCGTTACCTGGAGTTTCGCCGTCAGGTTTCCGTCGCCGAGAATTTTCACCGGTGCCGACTTTTTAGCAACCGCGCCTATTTTATAAAGTACCGCCGGATTAACGATGCCATCGGCGAGTTTTCCGGCCTCGGCAAGCTTACCCAGCGTTGAGACGTTAACGACCTGGAACTCAACTCTGAACGGGCTCTTGAAACCGAATTTCGGGATGCGTCTGTTTAGCGGCATCTGACCGCCTTCAAACCATGGTCTGATCTGATCACCGGAGCGCGAGCGCTGTCCTTTGTGACCCTTACCCGCCGTCTTACCATGTCCCGATCCGACGCCGCGACCGATACGCTTTACTTTCTTCCTCGCTCCAGGAGCGGGTTTCAAATTTCCCAGAATATTCATCTAAGTTCTCCTAAACCTCTTCAACACTGACTAGGTGCTGAACTTTCGCGATCATACCTCTTATCTGAGGGGTATCGGTTTTAACAACTGTCTTTCGAATGCGGCCGAGTCCGAGCGCCTTAATAGTGCGCTTCTGCCTCTCTGGCCGTTCAATCACGCTGCGGATCTGAGTTATCTTAAGCTTTTTTCCGTCACTCATTCGGTCACCTTTCCCGTTTCTGCCGTTGTGCCTGCCTCGGACGGTTCGCCGCTTTCGACGGCAAACAAATCGCGTGTCCTGATACCGCGCTTCTGGGCAACCATATGGGCGTCGGATAAATTCAGCAACGCGCGCATAGTAGCCTTAACGACGTTATGAGGATTGGAGGATCCCATCGACTTCGTCAGGACATCCTGAACGCCTGCCGATTCCAGCACGGCGCGAACGCCGCCGCCGGCGATAACTCCTGTACCCGGAGTCGCGGGCTTCAACATGACCTTTGCCGCGCCAAACTTCCCGACGACCGGATGGGGAACCGTACCTTTCAACACCGCGACGTGTATTACATTCTTCTTCGCGTCGTCAACGCCTTTGCTGATCGCGTCATTTACTTCATTCGCCTTTCCGAGGCCCACACCGACGCTTCCCTTGCTATCACCGACCACAACGATCGCATTAAAGCTGAAGCGGCGTCCACCCTTCACTACCTTGGCGACGCGGTTGATGTGAACCAACTTTTCTTTCAGCTCCGTTTGATCCGGCTTAACTCTCTGTGCGTTCTTAAGGTCTTTTAATTTCATCTGTCAAATGCCTCTTTAAAATTTCAAACCGCCTTCGCGCGCACCTTCGGCGAAAGCTTTTAGACGGCCATGATACACGTGCCCGCCGCGATCGAACACCACCTGCTGGATATTTTTTTCGAGCGCCTTCTTTGCGAGAGCCATACCAACCACTTTGCTCACATTCGCCTTGCCTTTGACTGACTTGAGTTCATCGGCAACTTCCTTGTTCAAGCTCGAGACCTGAAGGATCGTTTTTCCCTGGCTATCGTCAACTATGGTCCCGTAAATATGTTTCAGGCTCCTGAAAACCACCAGGCGCGGGCGTTCTGAAGTTCCCCGAATCTTCTTTTTCAGACTGCGCTTCGCTCTTTCCGCACGCACTTTCTTAATTTCAAGACGTCCCATTTAAACAAACCTCAAAGTTTTATTTTCCTGCTGCCGCGGCTTTACCAGCTTTGCGACGGATAAATTCATTCTCATACTTCACACCCTTGCCCTTGTACGGCTCCGGCGGACGGAATCCTCTCAACTTGGCCGCGATCTGCCCGACAAGTTGCCTGTCCGGTCCGGAGACAACTATGTTCGTCGGAGAAGGAGTTTCAATCTTGACTCCCTGCGGTGGACGAAAAAGGATAGGGTGAGAAAATCCAAGAATGAGCTGGATGTTGGATCCTTTCATCTCCGCACGATACCCGACGCCGACGATCTCGAGCTTCTTTTCGAAACCGCTGACTACTCCGGTTACCATATTGTTCAACAACGCTCTCCACAATCCGTGTATCGCGTCGAATGAATTCCCGCGGACGCTGACGACGGCTTCCTCGCCTTTGACTTCCACGGTGACAGCGTCGTGAAGCTTCGCCGAGAGCTCACCTTTCGGTCCCTTGACCTTCAGATTTCGATCGGCGACCTGAACCGTCACTCCCTTAGGGATTCGAACGGGCTTTTTGCCAATACGTGACACTTTAAAGACTCCTTGTCATTACCAAATGTAACAGATTATTTCTCCGCCGACTTTCAAGCGACGGGCATCCTTATCGGTCATCACACCCTTGTTAGTCGATACGATTGCGACACCAAGCCCGTTCAATACTCGAGGCATCTCGGTCGCGCCCGCATAGACCCGGCGTCCAGGAACGGAGACACGTTTCAAACCAGTAAGGACCGGCCTGCCATTATAGTACCTGAGATAGATCCGTATGGTGCCCTGAGAATCCGTGTTCAGTTCGCTGTACTTGTCTATATAATGCTGCTCATACAGGATCTTAGTAATGGCTTTCTTTAAGTTACTTGCAGGCACATCCACTCTTCTCTGGCGTGCGATTGCCGCATTTCTCAACCGTGTGAGGAAATCAGCAATGGGGTCAGTCATAGACATCGACTTCCACTCCTAAATTAAATTACCAACTTGCTTTTTTGATTCCGGGTATCAACCCGTCTAAAGCCAACTTTCTGAAGCAAATACGGCAGACGCCAAATTTGCGATAATATGCCCGCGGTCGTCCGCATATCGTGCACCTATTATGCTTTCTGACCTTGAACTTAGGCTCTCTTTGAGCCTTCACAATCATTGCAGTTCGAGCCACTCAAATACTCCTTTTGAAATTACGCTGCTTCACCGAAGGCCCCTTCGGACGCTTCGCGCTTCCTGAAAGGCATACCGAAACCTTTCAACAACTCATAAGCCTCTTCGTCGGTCTTCGCCGTCGTCACGAAGGTGATATCCATGCCGAAAATCCTCTCGATCTTGTCAACATCGATTTCCGGAAAGATAATCTGCTCCTTCAGACCGAGCGTATAGTTGCCGCGACCGTCGAACGATTTGTCCGGGACTCCTCTGAAGTCACGCACGCGTGGAATCGCGAGGCTGATCAGCCGGTCCATGAACTCGAACATCTTGTTATTCCTGAGAGTGATCTTGCATCCAATCGCGATGTTCTCTCGAAGCTTGAAGTTCGATATAGCCTTTTTCGACTTGGTAATCGCGGGCTTCTGTCCTGATATCACAGTAAGCTCACGGACAACGGTTTCCAGAATCTTCTGGTCCTGTGTCGCCTCGCCGACGCCGCAATTGATGGAAATCTTCTCGAGTCTCGGCACCTGCATTACGTTCTTGTATCCGAACCTCTTCATCACGGCCGGGCTAATTTACTGCTGGGACGTCTCGCAGCGGCGAGCCGGCGCTTTTTCTTCG
>JAJYGB010000512.1 GCA_021785235.1 Bacteroidota bacterium | reverse complement strand
ATTCTCAGCCAGAACTACCCGAATCCGTTTCCCGAACAGGACGTTCGGGAAGCCGATCATCACACGATGTGATTTCGGATCGGCTCAACCCGACTACGGTAATCGACTATACGATACCGAAAGACTCACACGTCACGCTCAAGATCTACGACGTGCTGGGTCAGGAGGTAAGGACATTGGTCGACGAGGATCAGCAGGTCGGCAGGTACAGCGTCAACTTCAATGGATCAAGCCTGGCAAGCGGAGTGTACTTCTACCGGCTCGTCGCCGGAAACCATGTCATCACGAAGAAAATGCTCGAACTTAAATGACGGAGTGGTTTGAGCGGAAGTCCGTCGCTCGTTCTGGCGGGTTGATGCTGAAGTAAATACCGGCGAGGGGGATGGTCTAAATCACCCCTCAGGGCGATAGGTGCTGAGCGCATCCCTCTCGCTGACAATCGCTGAAAACAAAGGGGCGGCCTTAAGACCGCCCCTTTTCCAACGGGAAATTCTCAGTGCCTAATTCGCAGAAACGACCCAGGTATTCCCGGACTTCAAGAGCTTGTCGAGATCGCCCACGCCACGTTTCTTCGTGACATCCTGTATCTGGGACACCATCATATCTTCGTAGGCCTTTCTCTCCGTCGCGAAGAAAATGCCGATCGGAGTTGGAAACCCAACGCGGTCGCTGAAAGTCGCGAGCAGCACCGCCATGTCGAACGATTTTTCGTCGTAGATTGGAAGGTCGTTCACGCTTATCTTGCCGTCCTTCAACGAAACGACTTCAGGGGTGAAGCCGTTTAGCCTGATGCCTTTGTCGTTCTCTTTTCCGAACACAAGAGGCTTGCCGTGCTCGAGATACAAAACGTTATCAGGCTTGGTCTCTTTCTCGGTCAACAGAAGAAAAGCACCGTCGTTGAACACGTTGCAGTTCTGATAAATCTCGATGAACGCCGTCCCCTTATGCCTGGCGGCCCTTAGGAGAACCTGCTGAAGATGTTTCGGATCCCTGTCGAGGCAGCGGGCGACAAACGTCCCTTCCGCGCCGAGCGCGAGCTGGACGGGATTGAACGGATAGTCGATTGTGCCGAAGGGAGTGGACTTCGTCTTCTTGCCGAGTTCTGAGGTCGGCGAGTACTGTCCTTTCGTCAGGCCGTAGATGCGGTTGTTGAACATCAGTATCTTCAATCCGATGTTGCGCCTCAACGTGTGGATGAGGTGATTACCGCCGATTGAAAGCGCGTCGCCGTCTCCGGAAGCCACCCAGACCGTCAGGTCGGGATTGGCCGTCTTCACGCCGCTGGCGATTGCCGGAGCGCGCCCGTGAATACCGTGGACTCCGTAAGCGTCCATGTAGTACGGGAACCGGCTCGAGCATCCGATGCCGGATATGAAAACGTGCTTCTCTTTCGGCGTGTCGAGTTCCGGTAGTATTCTCTGGACCTGCGCGAGTATGGAGTAATCGCCGCAGCCCGGACACCATCTTACGTCCTGGTCCGACGCGAAATCCTTCGCGGTGTATTTCTTTGTCTGAACTTCACCATTGCCGTTTGTCGTACCCATTACTTAACACCTCCCAATGCACCTTTAATCGCTTCTTCAAGTTCAGCCGACCGGAGTGGCAGGCCTCTGACTTTGTTGAACTGGACGACTGGAATCAGGAATTCGGTCCTCAGGAGTTTCGCGAGCTGGCCGAGGTTGATCTCCGGGACGAGGATCGTCTTGAAATTCTTCAAAACTTCACCGAGGTTTCTCGGAAACGGGATCAGGTAGCGGAGATGAGCATGGGATATTTTGTATCCGTTCTTCCGCATTCTTTCTACGGTCGATCTAACCGCTCCGAAAGTACCGCCCCAGCTCACTACAAGCAATTCGCCGCTCTGTTCGCCGTAGATATCCTGAAGAGGAATATCTTTCTCGATTCCCTTCACTTTCTCGGCTCTTAGATGAACCATGAAATCGTGATTATCCGGGTCATAGCTGACGTTACCGGTGATGTTCGCCTTTTCGAGTCCGCCGATCCGGTGTTCGAGCCCCGGTGTTCCGGGAAGCGCCCAAGGCCGGACGTTGTTCTCGTTCCGCGAGTATGGATTGAAATTCTCGGGGTCGGTCCTGAAGTGGACTGGGATCGGGGGAAGATCCTTCGCGTCGGGCACAAGCCACGGCTCGCTTCCGTTGGCCAGGTAACCGTCGGTCAGGAGGTAAACCGGTGTCATATACTTCACCGCTATTCTTGCCGCCTCGTAGGCCATTTGGAAGCAGTCTGCTGGAGTGGCAGCCGCAATCACGGGGGCCGGCGCCTCGCCGTGACGCCCGTACGTGACGAACATCAAATCCGATTGCTCGGTCTTTGTCGGCAGACCCGTCGACGGGCCGCCGCGCTGAACGTCGACTATGACGAGCGGAAGCTCAAGCATTATTCCGAGGCTGATTGTCTCCGATTTTAGTGCCGCGCCGGGACCGCTTGTTCCGGTAACGGCAAGATTTCCGGCGTAAGATGCGCCGACCGCGGCGCCCGCCGCCGCGATCTCGTCTTCCGCCTGGTAGGTCTTCACGTTGAAGCTCTTGTACGCGGATAAATTGTGTAGTATATCGCTGGCGGGAGTGATTGGATAGCTGGCATAATAAAGGGGGATCCCCGCCTTCTGCGATGCAGCGACGACGCCGAGTGCCGTTGCCTCGTTCCCTGTGATATTCCTGTAAAGGCCGGGCTTGAGCTGCGCGGGTTTTACTTCGAAGCGGGCGGCGAAAGCCTCTGTCGACTCGCCATAATAATAGCCCGCCTTCATTGCCTTATCGTTGGCTTCGGCAATCTTCGGCTCTTTCCCGAACTTCTCCTTTATCCATTCTTCGGTTGTCTCCAACGGTCTCGAGTACATCCAGTACATCAGCCCCAGGGCGAAGAAGTTCTTGCTGCGAACCATCTCCTTCTGTGATAACCCGCTTCCCTGAAGCGCGTTCAAGGTAAGCTTCGTCACAGGTACCTCAAAGACTTGATAGTTACTAAGTGACTCGTCCCCCAGAGGGCTGGTTTCATATCCCGCGAGGGTCAGGTTTTTGTCGTCAAACGCGTCGATGTTGGCGATTATTACGCCGCCTTTTTTCAGGTCTTTGAGATGGACCTTCAACGCGGCAGGATTCATCGCCACCAGAATGTCCGGCTGATCTCCCGGCGTCAGGATATCCCAGCTTGAGAAGTGGAGCTGGAAACTCGACACCCCGAACAGGGTCCCGGCAGGAGCTCTTATCTCCGCGGGGTAATCCGGAAGCGTGCTCAGGTCGTTCCCGAGCATAGCCGTCGTGTTAGTGAACTGCATGCCCGTAAGCTGCATACCATCACCAGAATCACCGGCGAACCGTATCACCACATCATCTACAGTTTCAATCGTCTTACTCATTCATATTTCCTCTGGTTAGTTGCTTTCATGACAGTTGGTTAAGGAACGGGAACCACTTCGCAAAGTAACCCGAAAGCACGGTTAGATTGTTAGTCATAATTAGTATCCCGACGATGATCAGCAGAACTCCTCCTGTGACCTCCACCCATCTGATGTATTTACTAAATTTCCTGAAGAAAGCGAGAAACGCATTTATGCTCAGGCTCGTCACCAGAAACGGTATGCCGAGTCCGAGAGAGTACACCGACAAAAGAATAATGCCTTTACCGACCGTGCTCTGCTGTGCCGCGATGGTGAGAATCGCCGCAAGCACGGGCCCGATGCACGGGGTCCATCCGAAGGCGAAGGCCAATCCGGCTACGAACGAACCGAGCGGACCGATCTTCTTGTCGCTGTGAAATTTCTTTTCGTAGTTAAGAAACCTGATCTTGAAAATCCCCGTCATGTGAAGACCGAAGATGATTATTATCACCCCGGCGATTTTTGAGAACAGGTTCATCTTTTCGACGAGGAATTGTCCCACAACTGTGGCAGACGCGCCGAGCGCGACGAATATCACGGAGAAACCGAGTATGAAGAGTATAGAATTGAGGGTCACCCTTTTGAAGAGGTCGGCGCGGGAGCTGCTCACCAGTTCATCGAAGCTGTAACCGCTTATGAAGGAGAGATACCCCGGGACTATTGGCAAGACGCAGGGCGAGATAAACGATATTATCCCGAACAAAAAGGCCGTTAGTATGCTAACATTTTCCACCGCTATCTCCTCAAAAAATAACTCAGAAACGCCGCCTAAACAAGATAACCCGGCATAAGTGAGATGAAAATAACGTGCCGAAGGGTTCCGCTTCTATTGAAGAATTCTCCACTCTAAAAAGCAACTAGCTTTCCTGCTGGGGCAACTTCTCCCGATGCCTGGACGAGAAGCCACAAACTGAATCCGCCGTGCAACGCGCTCAATCGGTGTACATATTCGTCTCGGAGTGAATCTGAAAGCCGAAGATGTCGGCAAGAGCGAACGGCGGGGCAGCCGAGCCCCACCGTCGACTCTCATCACTCGGGTTGCTTCACCACCGACACGCTGATCTCGGCAGAAACCTGCTGATGAAGTTTCACCGGGATCTTGTAGCTCCCCAGCGCTTTGATCGGCTCGACAAGTTCAATTCTCCGGCGATCTACTTCGAAGCCCTTTTCGGTAAGCTTGTCCGCGATCATCTGCGATGTCACGGATCCAAAAAGCTTGTCCTCTTCGCCCGCCTGAACTTCCATCGTGATCTCGACACCGTTAAGCTTCTGGGCAAGGGTTTCCGCGTCATGGACTTCGCGGTTCAATTTCGCCTGGTAAGCCTTCTTTTCATTCTCTATCATCTTGAGGTAGCCGGGCGAGTAAGGGTACGCGACTTTCTGCGGGATGAGGAAATTCCTCGCATACCCATCGCGAACGTCGACGACCTTACCGATCTCGCCAAGGCCCTCTTGATTCTTTCTTAGTATAACTTTCATATCAACTCCTTGTTAAAAGCAGTAACTAGTAAGGAGTACGTAGTAGACAGCGGCCAAAGGTTTGGTCCCGTCATTTCATTACCGCCGGCGGCTACGTAGTGGCTACTACCTACTGCTTTCTATCTAATTATGTCCGAGACGAACGGCAACAGCGCGAGATGACGCGCGCGCTTTATCGCGAGGGCGAGCTGGCGCTGATGCTTCGCGCAGGTACCGGTAACGCGGCGGGGAATTATCTTCCCCTGCTCGGAAGTAAACTTCACGAGGCGCTTCTCATCCTTATAATCGATGTAGATATCGCCGCTCTCGCAGAACCTGCAGGTTTTTCTCTTCTTTATTTCTTTTACTGGTAACAATTCATTTACTCGCTGATTTTGTGTCCGTTGTTTTTAAGCAAATCGGATTCTTCGTTGGTCAGGAACCTGTCGAACGAATCGTCCGTGAAAGTTGATGGCTCCTCTTCAGTAACCTGTTCGGTAGCAATGTCTGCCATACGCCCGCGCTTGTTCAGGAACTGTATCCGCCTCGCCTTGATCTCCACTATCGAGCGGTTGTGACCGTCGTCGGTTTTCCAATTGCGGCTCTGGAGTTCACCGTCAATAAGAACGGCGCTCCCCTTTTTCAACCTGTCGCGGCAGCTGTCGGCCAGCTTGTTCCATGCAACGATGCCGACGTAGCAAACATCTTCCTGCCACTGGTTTCCGCTGTCCCGGAATTTCCTGTTCGAGGCAACAGTGAAGTTAACGACGGGGGTACCGTTCGTCGTCTGCCGAAATATCGGGTCCTTTGTCAGGTTACCCGCAATAACGACGCTGTTCATTTCGGGCATCTTTAGGTCAGCCATGCTTCCTCCATCAATGATTTAGCCTAACTATGTGTTTTCATTTCTCATCACGGTCTTTCCCGGCCCCGGCGTAACTCCGCCCGCCCGACGGACGCGTTTCATCCGACTGATTGGACGGCTCAGCCTGTTCGGTTCTCGAAACACGCTGGCGGCGACGTCTCTTCATTCCGGCCCGGGCTTTCAGCATATTCTTGTCAACGACAACTGTGAGATGACGTATCACGTCCTCATCGAGCTTGAAGGTGCGCTCGAGCTTCGCTACGATGTCCGTCGGAGATTTGTGAAGCACCTGCACGTAGAACCCCGCGTTCTTCTTCCTGATGGTGTACGCCAGGCGCCTTCTCCCCCAACGATCGACCGTGGTCACTTCGCCGCCGTTCTTCGTCACGAATTCCTGGTAGCGCGTGATAATGGCCTCGACCTGACCGTCTTCCAGATTGGAGTTGATAATAAATGTGGTCTCGTACTCTCGCTGAATGATATTCAGTTTAATTCACCTCCTTTGGTCATTTTGGCTGGCCGCCGGTGAAAGTCCCGCCATATTTTTTCTATGCCGGGATGGCGCCAGAAGCGCACACGGTCAGCAGTTTAGGCGCCGCACGACAACTCGCCGCGGCGCGGTTTTTTATCAGTTAAATCTGTTCATGGCAGCCTGAATCCCCGAGTTGACGAAAACAAACACCGCATCGGCGGCGTCCTTGACCATTTTCTCAACCTCCGGGCTCTCGTCCGCCTGAAACTTCGAAAGAACAAAATCCGCCATATCTCTCCCCGGCACAACCTCTTCGGTTCCGATACCGCATCGCATCCTGGGAAAGCCATCATCGTTCAAATGATAGATTATGGAATAAACTCCGTTATGCCCGCCATCGCTACCGCCCTTACGCAGACGAAGCTGTCCCAACGGGATGTTAAAATCGTCGTATACAACGAGCAGGTCGACAAAGTCGATGCCGAACTTCTCAACCGCGTCTTTGACAGCAGCGCCGCTGTTGTTCATGAAGGTCGTAGGCTTGAGCAGCAACACATCTTCCCCGGCATGGCGGAATTCAGACAAGAAGTACTCGCCCTTCCCCGGCTGGAACGGTTTCTTCGCCTTCGATGCGAGCAGGTCGACGACCATGAAGCCCACGTTGTGCCGTGTAGCTTCGTATTCGTGCCCCACGTTCCCAAGACCGACGATCATCTTCCTGCCCAATCCACCGAGTCCTTCAAAGAAATCATCACGTTCGGCAAAAGATCAGTCAGCCTTCTTCTTTCCCTTCTCTTCCGGCTGACCGGCTTCGGGTTCTTCCTCAGTCTTCTTCGTCTTTCCGATGACTTCGGGTTCAGCAGGCTGTTCAGTCGCGGCAAGGGCAGCGGTTTCAGGAGTCTCTTCCTTAATTGTCGGAGGAGGCACGACCGTCACAATCGCCGATTCCAGATTGTCGAGTATCTTTACCCCTTCCATTTTGAGGTCTTTTATATGAACCGAATCGGATATGCCAAGTTCCGAAACGTCAACCATTGCGTGCTCGGGGACATTATCGGGATCGCACTGGATCCTGATTCTATGTATAGAGTGCTGAAGAATACCGCCATCCTTGATCCCTTTCGCGGTTCCGACCAATTGGACCGGTATCTGCAGGGTAACCTTCTCTCCCTCCCGTATTCCGTGAAGGTCGAAGTGAAGGATATGTCCAACGACAGGGTCGTATTGAACTTCGTTCAGAATAGCCCGCCGTTCCGTTCCGTCCTGAAATTTCACCTTGATAACGTGAGTCGTGTGTGAACCCGCCAGCTTGCGCACCGGAACTTCGTCCGCCTGCAGAGCGACGTTTTCGCTTCCCATGTAAAAAACGCCCGGGATTTTCTTCTCAGCATAAAGCCTTTTCGATTTC
>JAJYGB010000318.1 GCA_021785235.1 Bacteroidota bacterium | reverse complement strand
TAATGATAGATGGCGCCAAGGTGGCCGACCCCAACACCCCCGTTAATCCGAACGCACCGTTCATTCTGAAGGTTGGAAAGCGTAAATTCTACAAAATCAGACGATGAAAAAGGAGATGTGAAATTGTATGTCCCAACAAAAATATTCTTTACAAAAGGGGTAGGCCGTCACCGTGACTACCTCCAGTCGTTCGAACTCGCCCTCAGAGACGCAAAGATTGAGAAATGTAATCTGGTCACTGTCTCGAGTATCTTCCCTGCCGGATGCAAACGCATCCCGCTCGACGAGGGGATAAAGCTCCTTCAGCCGGGCCAGATAACTTTCTGCGTCATGGCGAGGAACTCGACAAACGAACCGAACCGCCTAGTGGCAGCATCTATAGGCGTCGCCACCCCGAATGAGTCCTCCCAGTACGGTTATCTCTCCGAACACCATCCTTTCGGCGAGACCGACGAGAAGGCCGGCGAGTATGCCGAAGATTTGGCCGCAACGATGCTCGCGACTACGCTCGGTATCGAGTTCGATTCGAACGCAGACTGGGACGAACGTGAGAAAGTATATAAAATGAGCGGCAAGATCGTCAGAAGCTTCAACATCACGCAATCCGCCGAGGGAGATAGGCGCGGCATCTGGACAACCGTTGTCGCCGCGGGCATCCTCCTCCCCTGATTGACGATTTCACAATTATCATCAAACGCGAAAGCCCCGTTCTATGAACGGGGCTTTTTCATTTTCGCGACTGGAAAAAAGGATCTTCTTAACCGGCTGCGTTCAGAGCTTCCGCACCGGAGACAACCTCCAACAACTCCTTCGTTATCGCGGCCTGGCGCGCTTTGTTGTACTGCAGGGAAAGCGTCGAGATAAGTTCGGTGGCGTTCTCGCTGGCACTGTCCATAGCCGCCATCCGGGCCCCTTCGCCGGCCGCATTGCTTTCGAGAAGCATTCTCCAGATCTGAAACTCGAGCTGTTTCGGAAGCAAGGATTCGATTATTGAAGTTATGCTCGGCTCATAAATGTATTGAAGCTCGACATGCATGGGGAAATGGCCGTCTTTTGGCGCGGGTCTGTCGGTTTTCAGGCTCTCCTTCTGAATCGGAAGAAAACGGTCGATCGCGAGATTCTGGTGCATCACGCTTTTGAACTCACTGTATACGACATCCACCCTGTCGAAAGACCCGTCGAGATATCCCTTTACGACTTCCGCCGCGAGCTTCTTCGCGGTTGAGAACTTGAGGTCGTGGAATATTCCCGAGTAACTGCCGGCGATTTCATAATTCCTCTTCGAGAAGAAATCGGATGACTTCTTGCCGACCGTGAACAATTTCACGCGACCGGAGCGGTACAACTCGGCGTAGTTGGCACGGACGTGTTCTATGGTCGCCTTGATGATGTTTGAATTGAACGAGCCGCAGAAGCCGCGATCAGCCGCAATCACTATGATCGCGACGCCATTCACAGGCCGTTCGACCACAAGCGGGTTTTCGTCCAGCTCCGTACCGCCGGCCAAGTGGTTCACCAGTTCACCGAGCTTTCGGGAGTAAGGCCTGGCCGCAAGCAATGCCGACTGAGCACGGCGGAGTTTCGCCGCGGCAACCATCTTCATCGCCTTCGTTATCTTCTCGGTACTCTTAACTCCGGAAATGCGTCTTTTTATCTCGCGAAGAGTTGCCACTGATTACTCCTTGATGGACGCCTTGAAAGAGGCCACAAATTCCCTGGTGATCTCGTGCAGCTTCTTGTCCGTCTCTCCATCGATGTCTTTCGAGTCAGCGATCTTGTTCAGCACGTCCTGGTGTTTCAGCTCCATCATCTCGATAAACTCTTTTTCAAACCGCTGCACCCTCTCAGCCGGAAGCTCGTCAAGGTATCCGTTGGTTCCGGCAAAGATAAGGACTACCTGCTTCTCGACCGGCATCGGCGTGAACTGGTTCTGTTTCAGCAATTCCACCAGCCTCTGCCCCCTCGTGATCTGTGCCTGCGTTACCTTGTCAAGATCGGAGCCGAATTTTGTGAACGCTTCCAATGCGCGGAACTGGGCTAGATCCAGACGGAGACCGCCGGCAACTTTCCGCATTGCCCTTATCTGAGCGTTGCCGCCTACTCGTGAAACCGAAATACCTACGTTGATAGCCGGTCTGACGCCGGAATTGAAAAGTCCAGGTTCGAGATATATCTGACCGTCCGTAATTGAAATAACGTTCGTGGGAATATAGGCAGAGACGTCGCTCGCCTGAGTCTCTATTATAGGAAGAGCGGTCAGGCTTCCGCCGCCCTCTTTCTCACTAAGCTTTGAGGCTCTCTCAAGCAGTCTGCTGTGCAGGTAAAACACGTCTCCGGGATATGCCTCGCGTCCCGGCGGTCTGCGGAGGAGTAAGGACACTTGCCGGTAGGCCCATGCATGCTTGGAGAGATCGTCATAAACTACGAGTGCGTCGCGACCGCTATCCCTGAAAAACTCGCCCAGCGTGCAGCCTGAATATGGAGCGATGAACTGCATCGGAGAAGGCACACCGGCGGTGGCCGACACGACCGTCGTGTATTCCATCGCGCCTTCTTCTTCCAGTCTCGCGACCACCTGGGCAACCGTCGACGCTTTCTGGCCGATCGCCACGTAGATGCAGTAGACCGGTTTGATCCCTCTCTTCTTTGCTTCCTCGGTGTGCGTGTACTTCTGGTTCAGAATCGTGTCCACGGCTATGGCGGTTTTCCCGGTCTGCCTGTCGCCGATAATCAGCTCGCGCTGTCCGCGGCCGATCGGGATCATGGAATCGATCGCCTTCAGGCCGGTATTCAAAGGTTGCTTTACGGGACTCCTCGAGATAACTCCGAGCGCCTTTCTCTCGACGGGGAGCGTTTTATCGGTTTCGATGGAGCCTCTGCCGTCAATCGGCTGACCGAGAGGATTGATAACACGGCCGAGCATCGCCTCACCGACAGGCATCGACATGACCTTTCCGGTCCGGCGGACCTGGTCGCCCTCTTTCACGAGCGTGTCGTTCCCGAACAGAATACATCCGACGTTGTCTTCTTCAAGATTGAGCGCCATTCCGAAAACACCGTTCGGAAATTCCACCAACTCACTCGACATCACTTTTTGAAGACCGTACACTCTTGCGATACCGTCTCCAACCTGCAACACGGTTCCGACATCGTAGACATCGGCTTCCCGTTCAAACCCGGATATCTGTTTCCTGAGAATTGCAGTTATTTCATCTGGTCTAACTTCAGGCATGAAATCCTCTTTCAGTATTCAATTTCCATTGCTATTATTGCGTCAGCGGAGAAGAAAACGACGCGTTCTCCGTCAACCTGCGTTTAAGAAGTTCAAGCTGACGACGCACGCTTCCGTCGTAGACGGTGTCACCAATTTGCGCCAGGAATCCACCGACAAGTGACTTGTCGATCGAGAAAGACACGCGCACTTTCTTACTCGTAATCTCCTCCAGCTTCCCCCGGGCCCGCGCTATGTGCTTCTCATCGAACTCGAAGGGAGCCTTCAATTCCGCGTTCACAATTCCCATCATCTCGTCCAGCAGGTCGGCGTACTCTACTACTATCCCCGCCAACAGACTTTCCCTTCCCTTTTCGACAAGGAGCAGGAGGAAACCCATCGTCAGCTTGTCGACCTTTGCTTCAAACAGCGCCGTGATAACGCCCTTTTTCTTGGAACGGTCGATGACGGGGCTCGCGAAAAACAGCTCGAGATCACGTGACGCTGAAATCGCCCCACGGATGAGGCGCATATCGGCCGAAACCTGATCCACTTTCTTCAATTCCGCGGCGAGCTCGAGCAGCGCGCCGGCATATCTTCTTGACGCTCTTGATCGTTTCACGACCGGCCTAATTCTTTTGAAGTGAATTCAGGAAGTTATCGACGAGCTTCTTCTGACGCGACTCATCCATCGCTTCGTCGAGAATTTTCTCGGCAGCCTTCACCGCTAATTCCGCCACGAGACCATGAAGCTGTGAGATAGCCTGCTGCTTGTCGCGTTCAATCTCTTCCCTGGCTCTCTCAAGCATCTTGTTGGTTTCGGCGTTCGTCCTGGCGGCCGACTCGCTCCTTAGTTTCTCCGCGAGCTCTCTGGCTTCGTTGATGAGCTCCTGAGCCCTTCCTTCAGCTTCGGCAATACTCTTGCGGCTCTCGCCCAGGAACTTCTCTGACTCTATCTTAGCCTCCTCCGCCCGTTCGATCGATTGGCGGATGGATTCTTCCCTTGTATCGAGCGCCTTCAGTATGGGCTTCCACGCGGTTTTACTGAGGAGAAGAAGCAGCAGTCCGAAAGTCAACGCGGTCCAGATTATTACTCCCGGATCCAATTGCACAAGCATTTATGCCTCCTGTTCGATCTGGAGTGCGGACCGACACCGGTGAATTTTGTCCGGCAGTTCGAGATCGCACTCCGCGTGTTTAGGGTTTCAGCGCCATGATGATTGCAATAACCTCCGCGAAAAGCGTGACGCCTTCGATCAGAGCGGCGGCTATGATCATCGTCGTCCTTATGTCGCCCTGCGCTTCAGGCTGACGTCCGCTTGCTTCAAGTGCCGCAGCCGCGAGCTTACCGATGCCCAGGCCGCCTCCGATAACTGCCAGACCTGCAGCGAGGCCCGCAGCGAGGTGAGCTAGTCCTTCTGTTGGCATTTAAAACCTCCTGTTATCCTTTTTTAGTGTTCTTGATGAATTGCCATCCCGACAAACAACGCGGTCAGGATTGTGAATATGTATGCTTGAATAGTTGCGATTAGTAATTCCAGGACCTCTATGAACAGCGCGAAGCCAACGGAAATCGGCGCGATAAGCACCGTCCCGAATATAAATATCAGCCCTATCAGCGAGAAAATTACGATGTGCCCCGCAATCATGTTTGCGAAAAGACGGACGCAGAGTGCGAAAGGCTTGGTGAAGAGTCCGAGAACCTCCACGATGATCATTATGGGGAGCACAAACCCCGGCATACCGGAAGGGACGAGGCCCCTGAAGTATCCTATCAAACCGTACTGGACTATGCCGGCGATTTGAATAACCAGAAAAGCGATTATCGCCAGCGCCGCGGTAACATTGATGTTCCCTGTGGGTGTAGACGCGTAAGGCAGCAACCCGAAAAGATTAGCGAAAAGGATGAAGAAGAAGAGCGTCAAGAAGTAGGGGAGCAATTTCCTACCCCTCTCACCGGTTGCCGGCAGGACAATATCATCCCTGACAAAGAGTATCAACATTTCGATAAGCCCGGCGAACCGTCCCGGTATAAGCGACTTTCGATAACTCCTGGCGGCGATCCGCATCACGATGAGAAGAACAATTCCGGCCAGCCAGAGCATGACGATATGCTTTGTAATCGACATGTCGACGGTAAGCCCTGCGATGTGGAACGGTCCGATGTGAGGAAGATGTATTTCTCCAAAGGGAAGCAAATCCAGGGTATGTGAGTCCGCAACGTGACGGATTATCCAGCTTCCATTCGAGGCATCGCCGCCCTGAGCGGCCACTGCCTTGGCTGTATCCGCCACAACCTTCGCGGCGGTCGTACCTAAGGTAGTATCTGCGGCAATTCCAAGTATCACTGTTTACTCTCTTTCGTCGCCTTTCTTAGGTCGATCCTTTTGTTCAGAAAGATCACTTCGAGTACCGTCATCGTGAAATAGAAAACGAACAAGCCGCTGACTAACCCGGCTATGTGAACGTGGGCAACCTTGATGAGCAACACGAAAACTCCAAGGAGGAGCACGAGCCGTACACCCATCCCGAGGAACACTCCCTTAAGGAATACAATTGCGCTTCTGTCAATGAATTTTTCGATGGTAACAAACCCGATAGCACCGTTGACAATTCCGAGTAGGGCACCAAGAAAGTACGATGCCCCAAAGTTGCGGTCGGCGAATTGCCATATCAGAAGTGCCGAGACAAGGCCAAAAACAGACACCACGATCGCAATTGTCTTAATGGTCTTCCGGCGCATCAATTGGAGCGGTAGCTCAGTCTTTTTTTCCGGTGCCAATCTTACCTAGTTTTTGTACTTCTCTGAAGAAATTATAGAAACCGCCTATTGTTCCGACTGCGGCTCCTGTCAGGAGCAGCCAGGGCGATGTATTGAAATGTTCGTCAAGAAAATAGCCGATTAGAAGCATACCTGCGACAGATGCCGCCAACTCTGTACCGAGTCCCATATAGGGGCCCACCTGCCTATACGCATCACTTAAACTCTCACCAAGACTTTGCTTCTTCTTTTGTGCGGGCACGAATCACCTGAACAACTCACCTCTCTGGTCCGCGCGCTTCTCGCCACTCATATCGCATTTGCCGTCGAAGAAGGCTCCCTCGTCGATGACAAGTTTTGAAGCACGGATATCGCCTTTGATCCTGGCCTTATTTTCCAGGACCAGCTTCGCCTTCGCGGTGATGTTCCCTGTTATCTTCCCGCCCACCGTCACTGTCTGAGCTTCGACGTTCCCGTTTATATCGCCGTTGGCGCCGATAACGAGATCGCCGGTCAGAGATATATCACCGGTCACCTGGCCGTCGACTCTGAGACTCCCAGGGCTTGTTATCTTCCCCTCGAAGCGCGAGCCGTGCGCCACAATATTGATCTGTGCTTCTTCTTTTGCCATGTCAGTTCTTAGTTAGTAAGTATTTTTCTGGATTCAAATTCTTTCCATCGTGCCACAACTCAAAGTGGAGATGCGGTCCGGTGCTGGTGGTTCCGGTGGAACCGACAAGCGCGATCGCCTCCCCTCTTGTAACCATCGCGCCGACCGAGACAAGGATTCGTTCGCAATGTTTGTACACCGTCATGAAATCGCCCGGATGAGCAACAATGAGCGTGTTTCCTCCGGTCAAGGTCCAGTCCGAAAAGACTACTTCGCCAGGCGCGGGAGCTACGACGGGCTCTCCTTCCTGCGCCGAAATATCGATACCGTAATGCTGGATGGCGTAATTCACACCTCTCGTCACGAATCCCTGAACCGGCATTACAAGCGGAAAGATGTCCTGATCGGCTCCTGCCGTGGAAGCAAAGACATAACCCCCCGACGCCGGTGCATGGTATTGCTGGGAATACTCTGGCTCGCTTCCGTACGTGGTCTTCTGTTCGCTCTCCGAGGGACTGGCAGATGCATCAGGCTGCCGCGGCTCGGGCAACGTCGTGTCGCCCACCACGCTGTCTCCCAGCGCCTTCCTGAGTTTTATGTTATAAGAAGCCAGGTAGGTCAGCTGTCTTTGGACTTCATCCACCTTCGTCTCCAAAACCTGTATCTTCTGAAGCTGCTCTTCCTGAGTGCTGAAGTACGATGGGAGAATTATTTTTCCAAGAGGGGTATTGATCAACGCCAACACGCTGAACGCACCGATAGCTACAAATCCAAAAAGAACGATCAGCGTGAGTTGAACCTTCGATGCCTTGAAGCTCCGCGATGGTTTCTCAGCATCTGATAATACAACAAACGTCAGCTTTGCTGACGCCGTCTTGTCGTGTGATGATTTACGCTGCATCTTAACGACTACTACTATAGAAACGGGACGCCATAATGTCAATGAACTAAGTTTCCGTAAGATGCCGATAACCGAACCCTTACGTCTGTTCCCCGGCCCGGTTCGCCCGCCTCCTGCTGTAATCGACTGTTCTTGATAAATGGGG
>JAJYGB010000111.1 GCA_021785235.1 Bacteroidota bacterium | reverse complement strand
GCAATGACGGAGATGGCAATTGGGAATACCCATTTTTTTGGCGCCGTTATAATGGCAATGTGGGGAAGAAGCGTGCCGACACCGAGGATCATGAGCACCACGATCGCCGTCGTGACTGCCGGAAGAAGTGACGTCATATAGATCAGATAAACGATTTGGGTGATGATATAAATTCCCGGCGCGGCGCATACAAGGAGTGCCAGCATCATGATGGGCGATCTGAAATCCGATTTGGAGGCAAGGAAGAACAGGATGAGTGCCAGAGAGCTGAAGACAAGAGGCCACTGGAACACATACGCGGCGTGTGGAAAATAGTAAGTCGATACTACCGCGAGGACCAGCCACCAGAACAGGGCGCCAACCGCCATCTCTGACGACCGGAAAAACTTTCGCAGAAAGATATAATATGCGGACGTCAAAGCAACTGCGATGAGTATCAACGCAGACAGGAAGACTCCCTGGTTGTAAAATGTGCCGAACATAAAATGGCTGGATTCAGGATATGCATTCTGGATCGTCTTCCACAAAAAGAACGTACCGGCACCAAGTATTATTATCGGAACTATGGGGAGTACTATGCCAACGGAGGAATTTGTAAGCTTGATCGTCGTTCGCTTGATGCCGATGTAGGCCATGAGGAGGAATAAAAACGCCGCGATGGCTGACACGATGGGAACGAACGATGCCGGATAATAGACGAAACTGGGCCAGAAGAAATTGAAGTAGATATAGTTTGTTGTCTTCGGACCGGGGAGGCGAAGGTTCCCGAAATGCTTTGTCAGCGCGAGGGCGTACGACCCGTCATGCTGTATGCTCCTTTCGTCAATGTTGGAGTAGTTATCCATCTGACTGTGGTAGTGTTCCATATCGCCGATGAACGCGAAGTTCAGCCCTTCAACTCCCTTTGCCTTCAGCCAGGACAAATCTGTGTTGTTTGGGAGGTTCTTATAGGCGTCGTATGAGAGTGAAGTCGCGACAGGATCCGGCGCCGACATCGCCAGTTGTTTAATCAGCCACCCGTTTTCTTCGCTTGTTTCGAACATTATAGACGGCCCGCTTGTCCCGCGCGCCTCGAAGTTCAGAGCGATGCCGACCTGCCTCAGCAGAGAGGTGTCCTCCACCACAGCCTGTGCTCCCATCATTCCGACTTCCTCGCCATCGGTGAAGATGGCAATGACGTCGTTCTTCAAGGGATAGGAAGACTTTAGAGCGCGAAGAGTCTCGATGATCGTGGCCACACCCGAGCCGTCGTCGCTTGCGCCGGGTCCGGTAGGAACGGAATCGTAATGCGCCATCAGGAGAACGGCCTTCGAATTGTCGGAACCCGTCAGCCTTGCGATGATATTAACAACCGTTGCGGCGTAGTGAAGTCCCCGGAAAGAGCCTGTCACCGTAGCAGTATCCAGCTGGGGTTGCAGGTCCATCGCCGCAAGTTGCTGAACGATGTAATTGCGTACCTCCAGATTCCGAGGCGAGCCTAGGGGATGGGGCGCCTGTGCGATTTCCCGTATATACCCTGCCGCCCTGTCTGCCGAGAATAACGTATCGGGCGACGAGGCAGGAAGAGGATTCGGGGGCTGGAGGTCGTAGAGCGCGGCGGCGACAATCCCGGCTATAAAAACAAATGTAACTATTGCGGCTGTCAGGGGCTTCAGGTCATTCATCTCTGGATCAGGTTTTTATCACGTCATTTTAGCAAACCCGACCGAGATATCATAAGACTTTATCGTGCCCACTTCAGCACTAATCGAAGTCGGTCGGAAGATCAGGGCTGCGGTGGTGTTCGAAAAATCTCTTTAGCTGGGCTGGGGTCGTTCGGGCCGGAGACAGGTCTGGTATTCTGTTCTCAACCCAGAAATCGACATCTGTCGTCTCGATGCTCGTTGTTTTCTTGCCTCCCTTAAGTTCGCAGAGGAAAAACAGTTTGTAGACATGGTAAGGGAAGGGGGGAGTATGGCCTTGTTTGGCGCGGTCATAAACCGCCAGGACTTTGACGGCCTTGACCTCGAATCCCGATTCTTCAAGCACTTCGCGCTCTACTGACTCGCTCGGGGTCTCGTTTGGGTCCGCCCACCCGCCCGGAAGCGTCCAGCCTCCGTCGGACTTTTCCTTGACCAACAGGATTTTATTATCCTTGAACACGACCCCTCTCACGTCAATCCTGGGTGTCGCGTATCCTTCGGCGTCCTTGAAAAGACCCTTAACGTATGCCAGGTCCGCGTCGGAATTTGAAGCCATCATCTCGGCCGCGATATCCATGATGTGATGGTAGCGTTCTGTCTCAAACTCGTTTGCGGCGAAGGTCAGTCCGTTTTGCGCCTCCGCCTGAAGGCTCTTCGCCCACTCCAGCCATTTAGGTTCCAATGTTACTCCTTAAGTGTGTCACTTCGTTCAGGCCAAGTGCCCTAGATACCATAACCCGACCATTAAGTTTACAAAGTTTCGCTCTGAAGCCACAAAGGAATCAACTAAACTACAATTCCAACATTTCAGGATTCCGGATTCCCATCATTTCTCCCCGTTACGCCTGGATCCTCTCGAAAAGCCTGCTCCCGAGTCCGAGGAGGGCAACTGTCAGGATGCTGAGAACGAGCATGTCGGTCCCCATGCCGAACACCGACTGGGAACCCAGGAACGAATACCTTAAACCGTCCACGCCGTAGCTGAGGGGATCGAGTGAGGCGATAATGTCCATGGCTTTCGGCAATCCTTCGAGCGGGAAGAGCGCGCCTGAAAGGAAGAAGATCGGCATGACGAGGAAGTTCATGATAATCTGGAATCCCTGCATATCCTCCATCGTCGATGCGAGTGCAATGCCGAGGGAAGTGAAAAGAATTGCAACGAGGAAGACCACAATCGCGCCGAGCGGAAGTAAAATGATATCATGCGGTCTGAATCCGACGATGAGCGTGAGGATGAAGACGATTACCCCCTGGATCGCGGCGACCGTTGCGCCGCCCAGCGTCTTGCCGAGCATAATCTGGAGACGCGAGACGGGAGCTACCATGGTCTCTTTCAGGAAGCCGAACTGTCTGTCCCAGATCAGGTCTATCCCCGAGAAGATCGCCGTGAAGAGGACGCTCATGAGTATAATCCCGGGGGCGAGGAATTGCATGTAGTCTCCTGCTCCGGCTTTCTTGAATATGGCGCCGAACCCGAAGCCGAACGCCAGCAGGAATAGTAGCGGCTGTCCCAGCGAGCCGATGATTCTTGATTTGGACCTGAAGTATTTTTTCAGCTGCCTTAGCCACATTATGTAGATTACACTCACCGGTGTCTCCTAACTTACGATATGTGTTTCAATTGAGAGGGAAGTTCCAATTTCCAAATACCAAATTCCAAACAAATTTCAACAACAAACGGGTCAAACTCCAACGCCAGGGGTAGTTCTCTCTTTTGTTTTTTTGAGTTGTGTCTTTGTTTGGAGCTTGTCATTTGGCGTTTGGAGCTTTCGTTTTGCTATCTTCTTCTCCCGGCCCACATTCGACCCATCCTTCTCATCCGGTCAAGTCCGCTTGCTTCCTCTTCGCGGATCTTGTGGCCCGTCAGGTTGAGAAACGCGTCTTCGAGAGTCTCGGTGTTAGTCGGCTGTTTGAGCTCGCTGCCGGTCCCCATGGCTATGATCTTACCGTGGTCTATGACCGCGATGCGATCCGCGATCCTGTCCGCCTCTTCCATGTAGTGCGTCGTGAAGAAGACGGTCATCCCTTCCTTCTTGTTTATATCGTTCACATAGCTCCACATGTGGTTCCTGGTTTGTGGATCGAGTCCCAGCGTGGGTTCGTCGAGAAAGAGAATCGTGGGATGGTGCAGCAGCCCTCTCGCGATTTCAAGCCGGCGTTTCATCCCGCCGGAGAATGTCTTCACCAGGTCGTCCTTCCTGTCCCAGAGTTCGACGAACCGCAGCAGATCTTCGATCCGCTGGCCTCTTATTTCGTTTGGGACCTTGTAACAGACGGCGTGGAACTGCATGTTCTCAAACGCAGTCAGGTCGTCGTCGAGGCTTGGGTCCTGGAACACTATGCCGAGCGACTTTCTAACTCCATCTTTGTTATGGGCGGGATCGAAGCTGTTTAGAGTGATCTTGCCGCTCGTCGGGCGGAGTAGGGTGGTGAGCATTTTGATCGTCGTGGATTTACCCGCGCCGTTCGGGCCGAGGAAGGCGAATATCTCACCCTTCTTAACATCGAATGAGATGTTGTCGACGGCCGTGAAGTCATTGAATTTCTTTACCAGCTCGGATACGGTGATAATGTTTGCGCTTTCCTGAGTAACGGGCAATTTGTTCTCCTGCTTCAAGTTAATTCAAAATTGAGAATTTAGAATTCAAAATTCTAATCTGCCAGCTCCTCGCATATGAATCCGTGTCTGACAACATCCTCAACAATCGCCATGATCGGAACGTTCTCGCACTCCACGCGGAGGACTTTGTCGCGGTCTTCAAGATCAATCGTGCAGTCCCGAATCCCGAAGCGTGTCAGCAGGGAATCCCTGATCTTCGAAAAGTCTGACTTTCTTCGGATGTTCGTCCGAAAAATGAATAAGTCCATTATCTCATGTTCCAATTTGCGGTCTGCTCTTGCGTTGTCCATAACCTCCTCCTGCAGCTGTTTATGTGATCCTTCTTTTTCTTCTTTTCAGCCCCGGCTTTCGCCGGAAGAACGCTTCCTTGACACTATAATTACGACGAAACAAAAGGGCTAATATTGTGTTCCCGCGTGCCTTTTCAACTCCGGAGTACAGGCTGCGCCCGCTTCCGAAGTCGAATCGAAAGCGTCACGCCATCGGCATCAACTCTGTATTCGCCGAAAGCTGTCTGTGCGATAAGGCAGCTAATCTCGTCCTTCGTATACGCGCCTTTGCGAAGAAAATGTTTGAACATCAACTTCATGAAGAGTGCCTCAGCACCTTTCTCCTTCATATTCCTTGTGAGCGTATCGATTTCCTGATCGGATGCGTCTCGTTTCATATCGATGATCAGAACCTCGCCTTCCACTTTCAACACCCTATATATTTCACTCAACGCCTTGAGCGGCTCTTTGAAATTCTTGAAAGCGGCAGTGCAGGTTATGAAGTCGAACGTATCATCCGCAAAAGGCATATCGGAAACATTTCCCTGTCGGAATTCCACCTCTGCATTCGCCGCTAATGCGTTTTTCCTTGCGATCTCTACGAAATCCCGGCTGATATCCATCCCAACAATCCTGTACTTACCGAGCTTTGACAGCTCGATGGATAAATAACCCGGTCCGGGCGCGACTTCAAGTACAGAGTCTCCATCCTTGAGATGACTCGCTGTCTCCATCGCATATCCCTTCATTTCATCCAATCTATGTTTACGGGAATTATTGTTGTACCATCTCGCAGCAACTCCGTTGATGCCGAGGTCTCCGAACCGTCTTAAGAACTTCATCATGGCTGATCTGCTTCCACTTTCTGTCTGAATTGTTCGACTATTTCCATAAGTAAATCGAGAAGCCTATTCCGCTATCCCTGATTTCATAATCTTTGAATTCTGTATGAGAGATGAGACATTCGAATTCATTTCTGCTGTAAGATCCGCTTCTCTGGATGGCTCCGGCAATGTATGCGATCATCCCTTTTAATCCCATATTCTCCGCAACTCTTTTCGTCGCTTTCATGGATGCTTTCCCATTCAAGTCAATAATCAAAGCCGTTCCACCCGGATTTAATACTCGATACATCTCTTCAAGCGCTCTAACTGGCTCTTTGAAATTCTTAAACGCCAGGACACAAATAATAAAATTGAACGTATTAGCTTCGAAAGGCATTTTAGAAACATTTCCCTGTCGGAAGTCAATCTTAGCACCTGCCTCCTTCGCGTTTCTGTTACAAATCTCCACGAGGTCTTTACTTATGTCCATACCGGTTATTTCATAATTCCCAAGCCTGGATAGTTCTATAGAGAGATAGCCGGCTCCAGGTGCTATCTCGAGTATAGAGTCTCCATCTTTCACATGCCTGGCAATTTCCTTCGCCTGTTCCCTCATCTCGCCAATGCGATGTTCACGAGTGATTTGGTCGTAATATTTTGCCTTTTCACCCTCGATTGCTAAATCCTGGAACCGCCTGAAAAACTTCATCATTTCTAATCTTCATCCATTTTCTGATTCAGACTTTTTAAGTATGTTCTGGCGGAGTTGCTGGTGCTCCACCAACTATCAATTGCTAATTTCGCCAAGAGAAAAATTGGCGAGGTGCTCATTCCAACAGTAATTTTAGCCGCACTTTGTTTGCTAAAATTAGTTGGAATGGCACTGGCAAACCTTCTGAGAGTGGCTGTTTGATGATACCTGTCCATTAGTTATTTCCTGACTGCAATTCCGATTCGCTCGTACCACTGCATTCCAACTTTGCGTTCGGTTCACTCCAGGATCAGGCTAAGTTCTTGCCGGTTTCAGATCTTCATCTGTTCTTTGACCGACGCGCCTCGATGAACGCGCAGGTTGTCCTTGTACTCCACCAGATCGATCTCGCAGTCGTTTTCTATCGCCACATTATTTCCGCGCACCACCCTGGCCCTTGTATTTGACAAACGGACATCGTTTCCTTCGATAGTGTTGGCCGTGACCGAAACTCTTCCCCAGTTCGACGGCACGAAGAGCAGTTTTAACATCTTCCCCAGATTTGAGGCGGAACCTTTCCTGATGACAATCCTGTCTCCGCCGATCTCGGAAATCCGGGACGCACCGTAAGTCTTTATATCGATGTCGTCCGCGTTGAGCAGGCCATCGATCTTGATCTGGCCGTCTGCCGTGAACGTTTCGGCTTCGCAATTCTTTTTCACGGTAACGTATCCCACCAGGGACATATCGTCGCCTTTGATCCCGCCGTTCGTCGTGATACCTCCTCGAAGATGACACTGCCCAGCGTGCAAATCGCCTTCAAGGTTAAGGTCTCCCGTAACCCTGAAGTTGTCGGCGGTGGCCTTCCCTTGGATGTGAATCGAGCCTGTTATCTTCACGGTCCCGGCCTTCAAATTTCCTTGAAGCCTGGAGTCGCCGACGCCCTTGAACGTGGCACATTCCAGGTCCCCTCTTATAGTGCCGTTGCCGATAATCTTCGCGTCGTTGTAGTGACCGCCCGACGCGGTGTTGTCGCCGATGATCTTCAGATTTGGTTTCTTGTCGTTCTTCATCTCATATCTTCCTGGATTCGTTTACACTCGTGCCGGCGACGGGATCTTTGTAATAGCTTCCCCTGTACTCCACGACCCCGATCTGGCACCCGGGACCAATCTTTATGTTTTGTCCGCGGACTACTTTAGCCGTCGTATTCTCGAGATAGACATTGTCGCCTTCGATTGTGTCGGCATTGAGGACCGGGTTAAGGGGCAGGCCGGGGAAGAGGGAGCCGATGAACTTTCTTATGCTTAGTCCGCCGCCGACCCTTACCTCGATATTCTCTCCGCCGATCTCTCGCGCTTTGCACTGCGCATAAACCGAGATGTCTATCTTTCCCGCGTTGAGGAGTCCTCCGACCGCGAATCCTCCCTGCGAGGAGAAGACCTCCGAGCCGCAAGCTTTCGCCACCCTGAGCATCCCGCGGTTTTCCACCGTCTCCACTTTAACGGTGCCGCTAACGTCCGTCATGCCGTCGATTATCATACTTTGACCCGAAATGTCTCCT
>JAJYGB010000356.1 GCA_021785235.1 Bacteroidota bacterium | reverse complement strand
GTACACGTCAGCATTAATTCCCTCGGGGCAATACACAGAGATTCCGCCGTTCGTCGTTTCAAGTTTAAGTTCCTTGAACTGAACAACGTCGCTGACGCGCGCTGTAATTCCGCCGTTTGTCGTGGAGCCTTCAACTTCTCCGCCTACATCCTGGAGTTCTATCCGCCCGTTCGTCGAGTGCGCCTTCACTTTGCCGACAACCGCCCTGACCGTGACGCTGCCGTTTGTCGAACCGACGTCGAGCCGCACATTCGCCGGGACTTTCAAGACGTACTCCACGCCGCCGTACTTCGATCCGCCGTGGAAAAGCCAGTAGAAAAAACCGCCCCCGAAATCGTGAGGATAGTGGGTCTTCACTTCGAGGAAATCGTCGCCAGAGTTGATATCAACCCTCAGATCAGCGAAATATTCGTCGGCCTCTTCGCTGTCGCTGGCCTTTACGGTTTTCGTGATCTCGAGTGAAACCTGATTCTTGTCCCACGCCTCTACTTTTATCGACCCGTTCACGTTTTCGACCGTCACTTTGCCATTCGGTGAAATCGTGAAAGACTTCGTTTCAGTCCTGGAAAATTTTTCCGCCGATGCCGTTGAAATAAGCACAAGCAGCCCAAGGATCGCTCCGGTAAATATCCTTCTCATCTTCCCTTCTCCACTTTTGTGATGCCTCGCAGTTGAAACACATTCCTACCTACGACACTCTATCCGCGAAGGTTTCATTATAGAACATATTTCTTCCAGGCCGGTAACAAAAAGAAAAGGGCAGGAATCTCTTCCTGCCCTTTTGGAAAGTGAATATTTCTACTCGATCAGACGAACAAAGGCGCCAAAACAAGCGTAATCGTCGCAAGGAGTTTTATTAAAACGTGAAGCGAGGGTCCCGCCGTGTCCTTGAAGGGATCCCCGACCGTGTCTCCGACTACGGCAGCTTTGTGAGACTCGCTCTTCTTCCCGCCGTACATTCCGGTCTCGATGAATTTCTTGGCATTATCCCAGGCACCGCCGCCATTGTTGAGAAGTATCGCCATTAGTATTCCGGCAATCGTGCCGACCATGAGGAGCGCCGCCACGGCCTCCGCGCCGACATTGAACAGCCTGAAGATTACTCCGACAGCGATCGGTGTTCCGACCGCAAGAAGGCCGGGGCCAACCATACTGCGCAGCGCACCGCGCGTGACAATATCAACGGTACGGCCGTAATCGGGCTGTTCCGTCCCGGCAAGGATTCCCGGCTTCTCCCTGAACTGCGCCCGCACATCGTTGATGACGAAGTACGCTGCTTTGCCGACTGCCTTTATCGCGAGCGAGCTGAAGAGAAATACGAGCGCGGCTCCGAGAAGCGCTCCGACAAATACCTCGGGCTTCGCGATGTTCACGGAGGTCATCGCCGGCAGGCCCTTCTCCTTCAGAAGCACATTCACGTCGTCGATATACGCCGAGAAGAGGAGGAACGCCGCAAGCGCAGCGGAACCGATGGCGTAGCCTTTCGTCAAAGCCTTCGTGGTGTTGCCGATCGCGTCGAGGCGGTCGGTCTTCTTTCTGACATTCTCCGGCTGTCCGCTCATCTCGACTATTCCGCCGGCATTATCCGTGATGGGTCCGAAAGTATCCATTGCCAGGATGTACGCCGCCGTCCCGAGCATTCCCATTGTTGCAACCGCTGTACCGAAGAGTCCCGCGTTCGGAATTCCGGTCGCGAGTCCGAGGTAATATGAGCCGATGATTGCGGCGGATATGGTGATAACAGGCATCCATGTCGACTCGAGTCCGACAGCGAACCCGGTGATGATGTTTGTCGCGGGTCCGGTCTGGGATGCTTCAGCGATGGATTTGACCGGTCTGTATTTGTATTCGGTGAAGTATTGCGTGATAAAGACAAATGCTATGCTGGTGAGAATTCCGACCACACCCGCCGCGAAGAAGAACATCCATGCGTTGGGGGCATCTGGCGTGTAGAGCAGCCAGCGCGAGCCGATGAAGAAACCGATGGCCGCGAGTACCGATGTGATGTAATAACCCCGGTTCAAAGCTTTCATCGGATCAACGTCTTCCTTTGTCCTGACGGCCATCACGCCGATAATAGACGCGATGAGACCGAAAGCGCGGACAACCAGCGGGAACATGATTCCTTTCAGGCCGAAGAAATGGAACAGCGCGACACCGAGGATCATCGCTCCGATGTTCTCGGCCGCCGTCGACTCGAACAGGTCGGCACCACGGCCGGCGCAGTCGCCGACGTTGTCGCCCACGAGATCCGCTATCACCGCGGGGTTACGCGGGTCGTCTTCAGGAATACCGGCTTCGACCTTTCCAACGAGGTCAGCGCCAACGTCTGCAGCCTTGGTATAGATTCCGCCGCCGAGCTGCGCGAAGAGCGCCACGAACGACGCGCCGAAACCGAATCCCACTATCATAAACGGTATCTTCTCGATCGGCGTGCCCATGACCTGCAACGCCCCGAAGAGTCCGCCGACACCGAGAAGGCTCATAGCCACCACAAACAGACCGGAGACGGCACCACCTCTCATCGAAATTTGAAGGGCGCGGTTGAGTGACGTCATTGCCGCGCTAGCGGTCCTCGTATTCGCCCTTATTGAGACAAACATACCGATATAGCCGGCGATCCCGGAGCAGAGCGCGCCGAAGAGAAATGCCAGCGCGGTGTATGAAGCCAGACGCACCGGGTCGACCGGATCGTTCGGCATCGGGCTTCTCACGAACGCGTAGAGCACAAATATGATTCCAGCTGTTACAACACTCAGCATTGCGATCGTCGAGTATTGCCTTCTCAGAAACGCCTCGGCTCCCTTGCGGATGGCGTCCCCGATTTTTTGCATCTCCGGTGTCCCGCGGTCTTGTTTCATTATTCGAACAGCGAGGTACACCGCGAACAGAAGCGAGAGTACGCTAATCGACAGAATTAAGGCTAATTCCACAATCGTTCTTCCTCCTTTACGGTTATTATTGTTTGGAATAACTGAAGAAAAAAAAAGGCGTGATTCGTATTATCACGCCTTCAAAGAAAGAATCGTTATTGGCAGCCTAACGATTTCTGTAGCTTGATCATTTGATCGTTCTTCGGATCGGTCTTCAATACTATCTTTATCTCTTTGCATGCCTCATCGATCTTACCCATAAGCGCATAATCCTGTGCCAGCAAGGCGTGTGTCTTTGATTCCTTCGAGTCGTACTTGATGGCGATCATCAGGTTTTGTAAAGCGTCCTCGTAGTATTTCTTTGCATCGTCGGGGCGGTCCTTTGCCATCTTGCTTCCGGTAATGATCTCGTAAAGCGCGGTCTGTCGATACGCCTCGTTCAGATCAGCGGAGTGATTACCGGAGGTGTCCCCTGTTGCTATCTTGATAAAATTCTGGTAAACATCCTTCGCCCCTTCCAGCGAATCGTCGAATATAAGCGCCCTCGCCAACCAGAGGTTACCCTGGTAGTTGTCCGGTTTCTGTTTCACTACTTCTCTAAGGGCGGAAACCGCGTCTTCGTAATTCTGGATGATGAAGTAACAAAGCCCCATGTTCAGCCTTGCCGCAACGTCGGTTGAATCCATCGCCAGTCGCTTCTGGAAATGCACGATCGCCTCGTTGTACTGCCTGTCGGCAAAAAGAGTGTTTGCGAGGAAATATTCAATTTCGGACAGCGTCGTGTCCAGCTTCACCGCGCGCGACCAGGCCATTATCGTGGTACTGGTGTCGTGAACGGCGTTCGCCGCGAGGCCGTACCTCACGAGTTCCCTGACATTCATCGAGTCTATAGGAATGGATTTGTAGAGGTTGTACGATTCGACCGCCTGTTTCTCGAAGTAATACGACGCGGCAAGCGACTTCTTGGCTTCCATCGAGTTGGGGTTCTTTGAAATGTACTCCTGATAATACTTCACGGCGTCGGTGAACAGATGGCCGTTATATGCGCAGTCGGCCAGCTCGTAAAGCGCCTTCTCGTCGGTAGGAACGAGCTCGTGATATTTCTTCAAGAACGGGAACGCTTCTTTGTACCTCTTGTTCACGTACAGGATATCGCCGGCCTGATATTGGCCCTGGGAATTGGTGGGAGCCAGTTCGGAGACTTTCAGAAATTGTTCGTACGCATCCGCGCCGTCGTTGTTCTTCAGATACGCGTTCGCGAGTTTCAGTCTGACCGCGATGTTTGTGGAATCGATTTTCAGCGCGTCTTTGTAATTCTCGATGGCGGGGTCATATATATTCTGCGCCTTGTAAACGTCCGCTATTCCCTCCAGGGCGCGCGGGTCTTTGTCGTTCATATCCCGTGCCTTGTAAAACGATTGCATGGCCAGATCGAGTGAATCGGCCGCAATGTAGGCATCCCCCAGCGAGATAACGTACTCTTCGTTCTTGGAGTCGTAGTTAATCGCCAGGTTATAGTTTTTCAATGCATCCGTGTATTTCTTCTGAGCCATATATAACTGGCCGAGACCGTAATACGCCGGGGCCAGCTCGTTGTCGAGGCTCACCGCCTTACTCAGGAATATCTCGGCACTGTCGAGGTTCTTCAGACAAAGGAACGCGTTGCCGAGGTAGAGGTTGGCTCGCTCCGAATTCGGCTTCTCGCCGACTGCCCGCCTCAATAGAGGGAGCGCACCGGCGCAGTCGTTCTTTTCAAGAAGGCCCATTCCTTCCTGCAAAGGATCCTGCGCGTATGCCTTCAAGCTGAAGGATGAAAGAACAAGTAGGAAGATCAGAATAGCAAATTTCTTCATAGTGGTTGGTCGTTTAATTGAACAAGTCTTACAGGCATGGTGGCCGGAACAAGCCCGTTGTTAAGGAAAATTTGCTGACCGGAGGCGCTCGCGGCAAACGTCAGAAATCCGGCTCCCAGTCCATCATTGAGGTCACGAGTTAGAAAATAGATAGGTCTTGTCAACGGGTAGTAGTGCCGATAGACATGGGCCTGATACGGATAGTAATAACTCCCAAAAGAATTGGGATCAACGTATTTCATCATGCTTGAATCGACCTGCGCGATATCAATCGCCCGCGGCGGGGGTTCTTTGCCAGGCAAAAGGTCGGGTCCGGAATTCAGCCAGTTGGAACTGACCAGGCCGATTGCGTTCCGCGTCTCACGGACGAATGTGTATACATTCGCCATTGTCGTGCACGGATACGCTTCGGTGAAATTCTCGTTCCCCAGAACCATATCCTTGAACATCTCGAGCGTTCCGGAGTTGGGGCTCTCAAGGGCGGGAATTATCTTTCCCTGGAAACCCGGGTATAGCTTTCCCCACAACTTCGTCTTGCCGGTGAACACATTACGGAGTTGATCGGTGTTCAGCCTCGGAATGTGGTTCCTGGCATTGACGATGACGGCGATCCCGTCGAGGGCAACCCTGAGCGAGTCCGCTTCTATCTTATACTTCTTCATTACGTCCAGCTCGCCCTGGTTGAAATATCTTGAAGCCACAACGAGAGTCGTCTCGCCGTTAAGAAGCTTCGCTATCGCCACCCTCGTCGGCACTGGGTGGACGGTGATATGTGCCTTTGAATACAGATTCATGAATTGGTCGGCGATCTTGGTGACCGCGGGCGAGACAGACTCGGCGCAATAAACGTCGAGGTTACCTTCGGTTGGGGAAGCTTCCGGGGCGCGCTTCTTCAGGTTGCAGGAAGCAACGAGTAGGGCCAGAGCCGCCGCGTATAAGAGGACACGTTTACTGATCGCCATCTTGCCTTGATTTGGTCTGAGTGACTAAATAACGGTAGATTCCCCAGAGCACAAGCACAATTCCTAGCGTAATCCTGAATTGCTCCGGGAAGCGCTCCCGAAAATACGCTCCAAAAATAACAAAAAGTCCGCCGAAAAAAAACACGGCGGACATTAAGTATGCAATATATTTAGACAGCTTGCTCGTAGTACCTCGGGGCCGGATTTGAGCTGACTGGCCGTTATTGCTGCTTGAGTTTGAACGTAAAGGGTATCACGACCCAGACTGCGACCGGACCCTTGTTCATGATAGCAGGCGTAAAGCGGTACTGCATAGCAGCGTCAATCGAAGGCTGATTGAAAATTTCCGCATCGCTCTTCATAACGATGGCTTTGTGCGGTTTTCCGTCCTTATCAACCCATATCTTCACGATTACTCTGCCCTCGATACCGGCTCTCTGAGCCAGCTCCGGATACTTTGGAACCACCTGTTTAATGATTTGCGGCTCCTTCTCCACAGGTACGAAATCAGGCGGGGGCCCGTCGTCGGGAACCTTGAAATTTCCCATCGAGACGCCGACCGAGTCGCCTCCGCTGCCCTGCGTCATGGGACCCGCGATCTTACTGAGTTCCTGCTGCGTGGCGATCGTCTGCTCCGGCGACACTTCCGCGTCGGGAACTGGCACGGGAATGCCGACGTTCGGTTTCGCCATCGGAGTCGAGACGGCGACCTGGGGCAGCGCCTGCTGATTTGTGATCGAAGGCGGCGGGCCGAGTTCGCTGTACTTCAATACCCTCACCATGGGCGCGTTATCGTCTTCGCGATTCAGGTATTGCGCACCCCAGTAAGCTCCCACGCCGGCGAAGTGCACCGCGATGGCGATTGCCAAACCGAGACCGGTATACTTCTGGGCGAGACGCTTCAGTAGCGGGGCACCGTACGTCCCGCCGGCCTGCGCGTTTTCGGACACTTTCTTCATTGCCATATTAGATCAACCTCCTTTTCATTGTGCGCCAACCTTCGCAAGCACTTGCTGATCTTCAGGCGTCATAGGCGCCAGACTAAAGCGCGTCACGTTGTCAAGGTTCAGTTCATCGATTATGTTTATCATGTCCTGGTACTTCGCTTTCCTGTCAACCTTTATAAGCGTGACCAGGCGCGGATTAGCTTTATTATCGTCGATTATCAATTTACGGAAGTCGGCCCACGCCACTTTCTGAGGCGGCTGGGTGCCGATACTCCAGTAGATCGATCCGTCGGGAGTCACTCTGAGCGTCATCAGGTTTGAAGCCGCGATTTCAACCTTCGTGTCGCCGGGCGGAAGGTTTATTTCCATCGCCTGCGGGCGGCTGAAAGCGGTTGTCAACATGAAGAACGTCAGGAGAAGAAACGCGACGTCCACCATCGGCGTCATGTCGATGCGGATATTAATCCTTCGTTTCTTCTTATGTCCACCCTTCTTTTTACCGTGAGGTTCGGCAACTTGCACATCAGCCATTTCTAACCCTCCTTACCGCTTCCGCTTCCGCGGAGCTGAGTTTGTAGACTGAACCTGGAAACCTGGGCCTTCTGAAGGTCGTTCATCACGTCCATCACCGGTCCATAATCGGCATCCCTGTCAGCCTTGATGACGGTTATCAACCTGATGTTCTGAATACGTGCCTGGACCACGAGTTGGGCTAAGTCTTTCTCCTGTACCCTTACGGCAGGCACGAGATAGACAGGGATGAGTTTACCGTCCTTGTCCGGATAGCCGTTCGGGTATAATGGCTCGAAAAGAGCTTTCATTATTTGCTGCTGGTCCACTCCCATGAAGATCTGTCCCGTCGTGTCGATGTTTACAGTAAGGACTCCGCTTTCAGGCAGCTGCGCCGCTTTATCAGAAGACGGCAGAGAAATCTCCACTGCCTGCGGCGGCTTGAATTGGGTGGTCATCATGAAGAATGTCAGAAGCAGCATAGCAACGTCAACCATAGGAGTCATGTCTATCCTGAT
>JAJYGB010000149.1 GCA_021785235.1 Bacteroidota bacterium | reverse complement strand
TCTGTGACCGCATTTCCTTCACGAGATTCAGGACTGCCATCTGCTCGACGATTCGCTCCTTCGGCTTTTCAAGCCCATAGTGGTCTTCGTCGAGTATTTCTCCGACATGCTTGATGTCCAGATTGTCTTTCGTCTTCCTGTACCACGGGACATCCAGTAGCCAGTCGAGATAGTTGCGGATTACCGTCGCCTCCGGCGAGAACGCCTGCGTCCTTTTCAATTTGTCCAGCTCGTCCATAGCTTTCGCCTTGGCAGCTTCGGACATCCGCGCTTTTTCGATCTTCTCTTTCAGCTGAGCGAACTCCCCGGTGGGGTTTTCATCGCCCAACTCGTCCTGCATTATTCTTACTTGCTCCTGCAGGTAATACTTCCGCTGGTTCTTTTGTATGCTGTCCTGGACTTTGTCGTCAATTTCCTGCTCGATCTTCAGTATGCTTATTTCGCCCATCAGGAGCTTTATCAGAGCCTCGTACTGTTCCTGCAAGGACTTCAGGCTGAATATCCCGATCTTGTCGGGGACCGATAAATCCATGTTTGCGAGTATATAGTAGAACTTCCTGTCGGTCTCGCTCATATTGTCGAAAGACATTATCGTCTCGGGTGGTGTGTCCCTGCTGTTCCTGACATAATCGCGGAACAATTGCGCCGCGTGTTTGACATAGGCATCGAGCGAGCTGTCTTTTTTCGGGGCCTTGGTGTTTGGAGAATGTTCCGCATGGAGTATGCCTTTGTCATCGTAGTATTTCTTCACAAACGTCTGAGCCACACCGTCCACAAGGACTTTAAGGAGACCATTGGGAAGTTTAAGCACCTGGAGAATTCTCGCAACAGTTCCGACCTTATACAATTCATCCTTAGACGGATCTTCCAGACTGCTGTCCTTCTGAGCAATAAGCAGTATGAACTTGTCCGCTTTCGCCGCGAGTTCCACTGCTTCCACGGATTGTTCGCGGCCAACGAGAATTGGGAAAAGCATGTACGGCAGGATAAGAGAATCCCTCAGTGGCAGTACGGGAAGACGGGTCGGTATGTCTTCGACTTTCTTTATCCCTTCGGCTTCTTCTATTTCGTCAATATCCTTCAAAAAGTTTCTCCGGCTGGCAAGTTAGTTGACTGGGATTAGGTTTAAAAAAATATAGCAGAGTGCAAAAGGTTAAGCAAGGAAAGCGGTGGAAGGATGGGCACACGATCGTATAGGCCTAACGTCTGCTTTGAACTTTCTGCTTCTACTGACTAACTTTTCGGCAGGACAACAATCAAATCACGAGCGCCCCGCCAAAAGCGAGACGTCCGGGCATGTCCCGATGCAAGTCGGGGTCCTTTGGACGAGTTCTAAATAAGGAGTATGTATGAAAATCCGTGTAGAAGATGCTCTTCAATACCACTCAACCGGTAGAAGAGGAAAAGTTGAAGTTGTGCCGACAAAACCATGTATGACACAACGCGACCTCTCCCTGGCATATACGCCGGGAGTCGCCGAAGTCTGCAGAGTTATCGACAAGACCCCGGATGCGGCCTATGAATACACATCCAAAGGAAATCTTGTCGCGGTGCTTTCGAACGGGACGGCCGTTCTCGGGCTTGGAAATATAGGACCGCTTGCGGGAAAACCGGTGATGGAAGGAAAAGGAGTTTTGTTCAAAAGGTTCGCGGATATAGATGTGTTCGACATCGAGATCAATGCAAAGACGCCTGAAGAAATAATCGCAGTGGCTAAGGCGCTCGAGCCGACGTTCGGCGGAATAAACCTCGAAGACATCAAAGCACCCGACTGTTTCACGGTCGAAGAGACGCTGAAAGAGACGATGAACATCCCCGTGTTTCATGACGACCAGCACGGAACGGCGATCATCAGCTCTGCAGCCCTGCTCAACGCGCTCGAAGTAGCCGGCAAGGATATTTCAAAGGTCAGAATTGTGATTAACGGCGCCGGCGCAGCCGCAATCGCATGTACGAAACTCTACATCAAGCTCGGCGCGAAGCTCGAGAACGTCATCATGTGCGATTCGAAGGGAGTCATCTATAAGGGAAGACCGATCGACATGAACCCCTACAAGGAGCAGTTCGCCCAGGATACGAAATCCCGGACGCTCGCCCAGGCAATTGCGGGCGCCGACGTGTTCGTCGGGCTCTCCGTCGCGAACGTGGTGACAAAGGATATGGTCCGCTCGATGGCGTCCACCCCGATTGTCTTTGCGATGGCCAACCCCGACCCTGAAATAGCTTACGAAGATGCCGTGGACGCGAGAAAAGACGTAATCATGGCAACCGGCCGTAGCGACTATCCGAACCAGGTCAACAACGTGCTCGGTTTCCCTTTCATATTCAGGGGAGCGCTGGATGTCCGCGCCCGAAACATCAATGATGAGATGAAAATAGCAGCCGTCAACGCCCTGGCTCACCTCGCAAAGGAGCCGGTACCGGATTCGGTGAAAGTCGCTTACGGCGGCGTCGAGCTGGAGTTCGGCAAGGACTACATCATACCGAAGCCTTTCGACCCGCGAGTCATCACCTGGGTCGCGCCCGCGGTAGCGAAGGCCGCGGTCGAAACAGGGACCGCTCGTGTTCAGATCGATGACTGGGATAAATACAAATTCCAGCTCGAGGAGAGAATGGGAATCACACGCAGCGTCGTCAGAACGGCGATAACGAAATCTCAGGGAAGCGGGATGAGAATCGTGTTTCCCGAGGGTGAGGAAGCGAAGATCCTTCATGCTGCCCAGATCATCATAGACGAAGAGATCGCGAAGCCAGTCCTGCTCGGCAAGAAATCACGAATCGAGATGAAGGCAGACGAGATGAAAATCGACATGGAGGGGATTGAAGTGATCGATCCCATGCAGTTCGAAAAACGCGAGGAATACATAGACAAGTTTTTCTCGATGCGACAGCGGAAAGGAATGACGCGCGCCGAAGCCGCACGGTATGTCGAACGGCCGAACTATCTTGGTGCCTTGATGGTCCACATGGGTGATGCTGACGGGCTGGTCTCCGGACTGACTCAGTCTTATCCCAACACTATCAGGCCCGCGCTCCAGGTTATCGGCATGGAGGAGAAGAGAACCAGGGTCGCTGGACTCTACATAGTGATGACCAAGCGGGATACGTACTTCTTCGCCGACACTACCGTCAACATCGATCCTTCTGCGGAAGACCTGGCGGAGATCGCGATAATGACGGCTGAAGTCGTCAAGCGCTTCAACATGGTACCGAGAGTCGCGATGTTATCTTTCAGCAACTTCGGCAACACACGCCTTCCCCAATCGATTAAAGTTCAACAGGCAGTAGCGCTCGCGCACAAACTTGATCCGGCGCTTGTCATCGACGGCGAAGTCCAGGCGGATGTTGCACTGTCGCCGGACGAGCTGGAAGAATCATACCCGTTCTCCTCGCTTAAAAGCGGCGTAAACACTCTCATCTTCCCTGATTTGAACGCGGGAAACATCGCGTACAAGCTCATGGGCAAGATCGGAGGCGCTGCCCTGCTCGGCCCGATACTTATGGGGATGAAGAAACCCGTGCACGTACTGCAGCAGGGTTGCGATGTAAACGCCATTGTGAACATCGCCGCCGTCTGCGCTGTCGAGGCGATCGACAAGATAAAGAACGGGAAGCACTGACGAATAGACAATCCTCCCGGATCTGCGCACGCCATTTTCGCGGTCTCGCATCGGCGGGTTTCACGGCATTCCTTCATCCGCAGAATCCGGGAGCGGAGGGTCACCCCTAGTATCGTTAAAACCCCGCGCCGGCGACAAGATGGTTTTCCCGCTTGTTGAAAAACCGGTGGCTCCGACTTTCTTGGCGCCCCGGAAGAGCGCAAAGCTCGACGAGCACTTATAGCAGGATTGATTTTCGACTCCCCTTTACCACCGCCCGGCGGGAAACCGCGGTCGCGTAATCCGTATCGCTTCAGACTTGACAAACATCTGCGCGGCATATATATTAAGACTAAAAAGTCCGATATATGCAACCAAGAGGATACGCGCCAGACAGAAGTCGTTCTTCGGTGAGAAGAAATTGTCCGCAATTTTTTTTCGCTTATTTCGGAGTTTACAGTCCGAATTTGGTCGTACGGCCGGGAGACCCGGCCGGCCTCGAAATGACTGACAGAAGGTCGGGCAGGAGAAATTGAGATGAAAGGGAATATCAGGATACCTGCTGCGGTATCGACGGCGATTGCAGTCGTGTTTATAGCCGCCGGGACGCTGGTATATTCAGGCTTCGGATCCTCCCATTCTGATGAGATGGAAGGGTCTGAAGAAGCCATCCTTACGACGGCGCCAAACGTGCCGCCTCCGATCACCCGAGACCACGCAACTAAAGTCATCGTCCATCTCTTCACGAAGGAGAAAATCGGAAGGCTCGCTGACGGAGTTCAATACACATTCTGGACCTTCAACGGGACGGTACCGGGACCGATGATGCGCGTTCGCCAGGGCGACCTCGTGGAGATCCACCTGAGCAACGACCCGTCAAACATGATGTCGCACAACATCGACCTGCACGCAGCGATGGGGCCCGGCGGCGGAGCGGCTTCGTCTGTTACTCTTCCTGGACATACATCGGTATTTTCGTTCAAAGCGATGCACGCGGGGCTGTTCATTTATCATTGCGCTACCCCTCCCGTGCCCATGCATATCGCCAACGGCATGTATGGTCTGATTCTCGTTCAGCCGAAAGAAGGATTCCCGCCTGTCGACAAAGAATATTACATAATGCAGAGTGAGTTTTATACAACGGGCAACTACGGTGATCCCGGGCTTCAGCAATTCGATCTCCAAAAGGCGCTCGCCGAGAACCCGACGTACGTTGTGTTCAACGGTTCCGTCGGAGCTCTTACCGGGACAAACGCATTGACGGCCGAAGAGGGACAAAAGGTCAGACTTTATGTAGGGAACATAGGCCCAAACCTGATCTCGTCTTTCCACGTCATTGGCGAAGTGTTCGAGAATGTTTATTCCGAAGGAGGCTCGACCGTCACCGAACACGGTATTCAAACCACACTGATTCCCGCGGGCGGTGCAGCTATTGTAGAGTTCAAAGCCGAAGTCCCCGGCACATACACAATTGTCGATCATTCTATCTTTCGGGCGTTCAACAAGGGGGCCATCGGCCAACTCGTCGTCAGCGGCCCGCCGAACCCAAAAGTCTTCACGGGAAGACAGGCAGACGAAATCTATCTCGGCGAACAATCGTTCATGCATGAGCCTTCAGGAGACATGACCAACCCCGGGGAGGTAGAGCACACTGCATCGACGAGCGATCAGTCAACCGATCATCTAATCTCCGCCAGGACAGATCCGGAAGAAACCGGCGAGCACATTTTCGGGAGAACCTGTATCGCATGCCACCAGGCAAACGCAGAAGGACTTCCAAACGTTTTCCCTCCCCTCGCAGGATCGGATTTCCTGAAGAACAATAAATACACGGCAATCGACTTCGTCCTTCACGGTCATTCGGGAAAGCTCGTCGTCAACGGCAGGACTTTCAATAACATCATGCCTCCGCAGGCTCTCAACGATGAACAGATCGCCAGAGTACTGACTTACGTACGGAATCATTTCGGCAACAGCATGAGCCGGGTGACCGCCAAAGAGGTGGAGAAGATCAGATATAACCGGGTTCTCGCCGCCATGAAGGAAAAATAAAAATTGGGCCGGAGGTTTGGTTCACGCGCGCTGCCATGCAGGGTTTATCTCATTCTTTGCATCGCATCGAACATTGCGTCGGCACAAGGACTCATCGACTCACGACTATCTGATCGTTCCGCAATGGTCCGGGTTACCGGAGGGACCTATATGCCATTCTCAAAAGAGAATGGGCAAGCCGTCGAGGCACAAGTCAAGTCGTTCTATGCTGATCGTTACCCGGTTAACAACGCAGACTTCCTCAGATTCGTGAAAGCAAATCCGGAATGGCGAAAGTCCCGGGTCGCGCGGATTTTCGCCGATGCAAATTACCTCAGGAACTGGAGGGGCGATCTTGTCCCCGGAAAGAACGCGCCCCCGAATTCGCCCGTGACTTACGTTTCCTGGTACGCGGCCACAGCCTACTGTGTCTGGTGCGGCAAGAGGCTTCCGACAACTGACGAATGGGAATTTGCAGCCCGGAAAGTCTCAGCAGATGAGACCGACCAGGTCATCCTGCAAAAGGCGATGGTCGGATGGTATTCCGCGAACCGAAAAAGAGAAGACCGCAAGGATCCGTACCGTGAACGCGGAGAATTCTTGGGCGAACCGGGGGAGAAAATCTGGGAGTGGGTCGAAGATTTCAGCAGCGTCCGGCTTGATGAGGGATCGGGCGGTTCGACGGCGATCTTCACCTGCGGCGGAGCTTCCGCGGGATTTACGGATCCGGCCAATTACGCGGCGTTCCTGAGGTATGCTTTCAGAAGCGGCCTGAAAGCAAATTACTGCCTCCCCAACCTGGGCTTCAGGCCCGTTAAAGATCTGTCAAAAAACTTAAAGGCAACGAAATGAAAAGAGTATCTTTACCTTCCCTTGCCGTTATGGCGCTGATCACAATTGTCGGAGTGACCGGGCTCCTTCTCCGGACGGGCGCCGACAACCGTTCAATCACGCGACGAACCGCATTAATGCCGTCAAGGTCGAACAGTCCGGACTCCTGCTGCATCCCCGAAGATGGTTCAACAGCAATGAGCGGTAATTCGCTCTACCAGCTGAGATCAGAATGGACCGACCAGGACGGCAACCGTGTACAGTTATCACATTTTCAAAATAGGCCGGTAGTACTGGCCATGTTCTACTCGCACTGCACTTACGCGTGTCCCGTGACGATAAACGACATGAAAATAGTTGAGGCTGCCCTGCCGGCCGAAGTTAAAAACCGGGCAGCGTTTGTCCTGGTTTCATTTGATCCCGCGCGCGACACGCCTCAAAAGCTGCACAGTCTCGCACAGCAGCGCGGGCTTGATGACGGCTCGTGGGAGTTGCTGACCGGAAAAAGGGCGGACATAAGGACCCTGGCCGAGATGCTCGGAGTCGAATTCAAGATGCAAGCCGACGGCAGCTTCATACACTCGAGCCAAATTACGGTCCTGAATGACGCCGGCGAGATCATCCACAAGCATTTCGGCCTGAACGAACCGATCGGCGACGTTGTTCAGGCAACAGAGAACGCTTCACTACAGAGCCGGTCGGCAGGAAGCAGCCAAATCGATCAACCTGATTATAAGTAAAGGAGCGGACATGACACCAACCGAAAAACTACATGCACACCACGAAAAACTGATAGGGACAATAAGAGCCCTTGCAGAGCGGATGAAGGTGGACCCCGCCGATGCTTCGCTGCTGGTCTCCTATTGCGAGGAATACCTCGTTTCCCATGCCGAGGCAGAAGAGGTAACGCTCTATACCGCCGACGACGATACCGATTTTGTGAACCACATGATTCATGAACACAAGGAGATAAAGCACAGCCTCGACGTAGTAGGCACTTCTTTCGGCAGGGGCGACTTGAATGCTCTCGATTCGGAATCAAGAAATTTCATGGCACTCCTCGAAAAGCATTTTAACGAAGAAGAAAACACTCTCATGCCGAGGATAAGCGCGAAGATTTCGCAGCAGGAACTTCAGGCACTCATCGACGAAGCCCACCAGATCGAGGCGGAGAAAAAGAAAGCCGATGTGTGGTCTCTGTTTGAAAACGACCACAAGAGAA
>JAJYGB010000023.1 GCA_021785235.1 Bacteroidota bacterium | reverse complement strand
ACTTTCTAACATGCTTCAGGATAACGGCTTCTATGACCAGGCAGCGATATATTACAAGCGCTATCTCGACAAGGTGCCGAAGAACGTGGATGCTCGCGTAGATTATGGTGTGACCCTTTTCGAGGGGGGGCACACTCAGGAATCCATTGCGCAGCTTAAAGATGCCCTGAAGATAGATCCAAAACACCAGATAGGACTTTTCAATCTTGGGATCGTGTATCTGAACGCAGGAGAGTTCGACAAGGCTAATGCGGCTTTCAAGGAATGCGTCAAGGTCGATCCCACTAGTGAAATCGGTAAAAAGGCACAACAAACTTTAGAACAACACGCAAACATTACATCGCAGGAGGTGAAGTAGAATGCCGAGTGGTAAGAAGAGAAAACGCCACAAAATGGCCACGCACAAGAGGAAAAAGAGACTCCGTAAGATGAGGCACAAGAAGAAAATTCGTTAGCCTCTCGTGAATTTATCCCGCTCCGTCCGGTAACCACGTGATGGGGCGGGATATTATATTTCAACCAACACAGGACATTACCGGGATGAACGCAGTTAAACGGATCTCATTGTACGTTGTCGCAACAGTAGCCCTGACGCTGATCTCGCAGGTTGCGTTCGGCTGGGGTTTCTGGGCGCATAGAAACATAAACAAGGCTGCTGTGACACTTTTGCCGGAGCCGCTGGAACATTTCTACCAGGAACATGCCGACTACGTGATCGAGCATTCCGTTGATCCCGATATGCGCAGGGGAGAGTGGAAGAACGAAGGCAACTACCACTACATGGATTTGGACGACTACGGTTCTTATCCGAACTTCGATGTTCCACACACGTACGAAGAAGCCGTCAAGAAATATGGCGAGGAGATGGTGATAAAGGACGGGATGGTGCCGTGGCGGGTGGGCCTGGATGTGGACAGCCTGACTTCCGCGATGAAAGCGCACGATGTTCCCCTTGTGCTTCACCTCTCAGCGGATCTCGGTCACTATGTGGCGGATATGCATGTGCCGCTGCACGCCACGAAGAACTATGACGGTCAGTTCACCGGCAATATCGGCGTTCATTTCAGATGGGAAACCGGAGTGCCGGAGCACTTCGGCAAGGATTACAGCTTCACGGGCATAGACAGCGCTTATTACATAAAAGATCCCGTCGGGCATGCTCTGAAGATTCTCACTCACAGTTACTCGCTTCTCGACAAAGTGTTCAGGGCCGACAGCCTTGCTAAGCTTGGTATTCCCAAGGACTCGCTGTACAAGATCGAAACAAAGAATGGTCGCAAGGAATACATCTACTCGGACGAATATTATAAGAAGTTCAATATGGAACTCAACGGCATGGTCGAAAGCCAGATGCGTGCAGCGACGAGGGCGGTCGCTTCATACTGGTACACCGCCTGGGTGAATGCCGGCAAACCGAAGTTCTGGTAAGAAGGCTGCCATGAAGTCAAAAGAGTCCCCGAACCGGATTGTGCTGAGCGAGAGGGAAATCCCCAAAAAGTGGTACAATATTGCCGCCGACCTGGACGAAAAACCCGGCCCGCCGCTGGACCCGCAGACGCATCAACCCATCTCTCCCGACAAGCTTGCCGCGATTTTTCCGCAGAGTCTTATCGAGCAGGAAGTTACCACGCAGCGATTCATAAAGATACCCGATGAACTTCTGAAGATATATACGAAGTGGCGTCCCACTCCGCTCGTCAGGGCACGCGGGTTGGAGGAACTCCTCGAGACGCCGGCTCATATCTATTTCAAGAACGAAAGTGTCAGCCCGGCGGGGAGCCACAAGCTCAACACTGCCCTCGCGCAGGCGTATTACAACAAAGTTGAAGGTGTGAAACGGCTTGCCACTGAGACCGGCGCCGGCCAGTGGGGAAGCGCTCTCGCGATGGCATGCAACCATTTCGAGCTCGGCTGCAAGGTATTCATGGTCAAGTCCTCATATGACCAGAAACCTTACAGGCGAATTATGATGCATATATGGGGAGCCGAAGTCTCGGCCAGCCCGAGCGAAGAGACGAAGGCCGGAAAAGAAATGCTTGAGAGAGACCCCGATTCTCCCGGCAGCCTGGGAATGGCGATAAGCGAGGCGGTCGAGGTCGCGGCCAGCGATGCCGAGACCAAGTACTCGCTGGGAAGCGTGTTGAACCACGTTCTCCTCCACCAGACCATCATCGGGGAAGAAACCCTGAAACAGATGGACAAGGTGGACGAATATCCCGACACGATAATCGGGTGCGTTGGTGGCGGGTCGAACTTCGGCGGTTTCGCGTTTCCGTTCGTGCGCGAGAAACTTGGTGACAAGCCCCGCGCGAAGAAACTGCGTGTGATCGCGGTTGAACCTTCCGCCTGTCCAACCCTCACCCGCGGGGTGTACACGTACGACTATGGGGACTCTGCTGGCCTGACGCCGCTCTTGCCGATGCACTCTCTCGGCCATGATTACGTCCCTCCGGCCATTCATGCAGGTGGACTTAGGTACCACGGCGTAGCGCCGCTCATATCGTCGCTCGTCAACGCGGGGATCATCCAGGCGGTGGCATACACCCAGAACGAAGTGTTCGATGCCGCGCTGAAGTTTGCCAGAAGCGAGGGGATTGTTCCGGCCCCCGAATCGTCGCATGCGATACGTGCAGCGATCGACGAGGCGCTTCGTGCCAAGTCGGAAGGCAAAAAGGAAGTCATAGTGTTCAATTTATCCGGGCACGGTTATTTCGATATGAGCGCCTACGACGACTATCTGCAGGGCCAGCTTGCCGACAGTACTGTTGACGAGGAAGACCTTCAGAAATACCTGAACCAGTTGCGTCACCAGCCCTTCTAGAAATAAACAGGAGTCGGTCTTTCGTCGCTGGATCTGCTGCGGACAAGGTGATTCCCAGTCCGCGTGACTTCTCGTTTTCTTGATTTTTACCGGAGGCGTTGATAACTTGAAAATGCGCAAAAAACAATAGGAGGTGTATCATGGCACACGATGATGATGGGTTGACGAAGGGTTTGTTTCTTGGATTCATTGCCGGAAGCGTCATCGGCGCGGTGACGGCTTTGCTCCTTGCTCCGAAGTCTGGCAAAGAACTCCGCAAGGACATAAAAGAAAAGACGGATGAATTGAAAGACGCGGCGCAATCTCAGCTTGAACTTGCGCGGGCGAAGGCGGAAGAGCTTGTGAGAGAAGGGAAGAAGCGGTCCGAGGGTATAATCACTCAGGCAAGGCAGAAGGCTGAGGATCTGTTGTCCGATGCGGAGAAGGCGTTAGGTCAGGCGAAGGGCGAAGGGAATAAATTGAGATCGGCCGTCAAAGCCGGCTCGGACGCGTTCAAAGAAGAGCGGGCGAAAAAAAGTTAGGGGGATGTCGTGGCGACAATTTTTTTAGTAGTGGCATCGGTCGCTCTCCTGGCGATCGCGGCCGCGAGTATCTATTCAATTATCCTCATGAGGGACGCCAAGAAGGTGCTGAACCAGATGGAGACTTCAGTGAGGGAGATTTCCGAGACTTCCCGTCCGCTGCTTGAGAACTCCGGCGTCATTACCGGCAAGATAAGGACGATCGCCGAAAGCGTGGATGGGGAGGGCATGAACGTTAAGGGGGCTGTTGATTCGTTGGTGGGCGCCGTCGAAGAACTCGTCGACCTCGAACGAAGAGTGAAATCCAGAATTGAAGATCCAATTATGGACACCGCGGGCTATCTCGCTGCTATCACGAAAGGAATAAGGACCTTCCTGCGTGTCTTAAAAAGCTAATTTCTGCCGGACAGAGAGTCCAACCTTAAGGGTTCGGCTCCCCGAACTACCTGTTCCGGAAAAGGAGATGATATGAAGGACTATCTTCCAACCAGTCTGAGGAATGTAGCACTCATTGGCCACGGCGGCTGCGGAAAGACAACCTTTGCCGAAGCCGTCCTTTACGCCGCCGGCATCACGGGCCGAATGGGCACAGTGGCAGAAGGGAATACCGTTTCGGATTACAATCACGACGAGATCGAGAGAAAGTTTTCGGTCAGTACATCGTTGCTGCACGCTGAATGGCGCGACCTGAAGTTCAATATCCTCGACCCGCCCGGCTATCCTGATTTTCTGGGAGAGGTTGAGGCCGCCCTGCGCGTATCTGACCTCGCGGTCATCCTGGTGAAATCGGTTGAAGGAATCGAAGTGGGAACCGAGATCGACTGGGGATTTACCAGGCAGTACAAGACCCCTACGGTTTTCGTCGTGAATAAGGCCGATGCTGAGAACTCCTCTTTCGACAAGACCGTCGCGCAGATAAGGGAGAAACTCAGCCACGACATTGTTGTTGTCCAGTTCCCTGTGAATGAAGGTCCTGGCTTCGACAGCATCGTCGACGTCCTCAAGATGAAACTCCTTAAATTCAATCCTAATGCGAAAGGGAAGTACTCCGAGGAGGAAATACCTCCTACCTTGAAAGGTGCAGCGGACAAGCATCGTGAGGAACTTGTCGAGCAGATTTCCGAGACCGACGAAAACCTGCTCAACGTATTCCTCGAAAACGGAAAGCTCACCGACGAACAGGTCTCGAGGGGATTCCGAAAGGCCATTCTCGAAAGAAAAATCTTCCCGGTCTTTCCAGCGGCTGGACAGCGGTTGTGCGGCGTGACGGCTTTGCTTGATTTCATCGCTGATTACGCTCCGTCGCCTGACGCGATGCCGCCGGCTGTAGGCTACAGGGCCGACAAATCAAATGAAGAGGTCAAGGTTGTCTGCGACCCGGGAGCAGATACAGCTCTCTTCATTTTCAAGACGATTTCAGAGAGAAATATCGGCGAGCTTTCGCTTTTCAGGGTCTATTCCGGTATCGTTATGCCGGGCATGGACCTGGTCAACCAGGTTAACGGGAAGTCTGAAAGGTTAGGAACACTGTATGTTCTCAACGGCAAAGACAGGAAAGAAACGTCGAAGGTTGCCGCCGGTGATATTGCCGCGGTGGTGAAGTTGAAGGACACCCATACCAACAATACTCTGAGCGGCAAGAATAACCCGGTCGTGATGAAGAAGATAGATTTTCCATCCCCCATAATGAGAGTGGCAATCCTCTCGAAGAATCGTCACGACGAGGATAAGGTTGCGTCCGGGTTGCACGCGCTCCACGAGGAAGATCCGACGTTCCTAGTTGAAGTAGACTCGGAGCTGAAGCAGACGGTGCTCAGCGGCCAGGGAGAAATGCATCTGCAGGTCGTCGTGAAGCGGCTTAAGGAACGTTACGGTGTGGAAGTGGAAATGGTGGAACCCGACATACCCTACCGCGAGACTATCCGGGGTGTTGCCGCTGACTCGGAATACAAACACAAAAAGCAGTCGGGCGGGCGCGGCCAGTTCGGTCACGTACACCTCAAAGTCGAGCCGTTGCCGCGGGGAAAGGGTTTTGAGTTTGTTGACGCAGTTGTAGGGGGAGTGGTCCCGGGCAGGTTCATACCCGCCGTAGAAAAGGGAGTCATCGATTCGATGGAGCGGGGCGTAATCTCCGGCCACAAAGTGGTCGATGTGAGGGTTACGCTGTTCGACGGTTCTTCGCATCCTGTCGACTCCGACGAAATATCTTTCAAGATCGCCGGCTCGATGTCCTTCAGAAAAGGTTTCAAGGAAGCTAAACCGATTTTGCTCGAACCAATTTATGAGCTCGAAGTTCTGGTCCCGGATGAACACATGGGTGATATAATGGGCGACATCTCAGGTCGCCGCGGCAAGATACTCGGCATGGAGGCAGAGGGAACAAACCAGAAGATCAAGGCACAGGTGCCTCTAAAGGAGCTGTACAAGTATGCAAACGTCCTGCGGAGCATGACACAGGGCCGCGGCGTATTTGCTCAGAAATTCTCCCACTATGAAGAGGTTCCTAAAGAGGTTGCCGAAAAGATTGTGGCCGAGGCGCAGAAGGACAAAGTCGAGCAGGAATAGGAACTCCTCAATAATTCATAAGCCCGGATTGATTAATTAAGAGTATGGAAAGATTGTGGTCGCCGTGGAGGTCGAAGTACATAGAATCTTTTTCGGAAGAAAAAAGCGGAAAGGGAAACAGATGCGTCTTCTGCGACAAGCTGGCCGAGAAAGATGACGAAAAGAACCTGATTGTTCACAGGAGCACGCTGTGCGGGATAGTAATGAATATCTATCCCTACAACAGCGGTCACCTCATGATCGTCCCGTTTACCCACAAGAGTACGTTCGAGGAACTCACAGACGAAGAGAATTCCGATGTTATGCGTGAGACCCGATTGGCCATTAGGTTGCTAAGGCTCACGTCTCATCCGGACGGTTTTAATTTTGGCGCGAATCTCGGAAGGGTCAGCGGCGCGGGAATTGCCGAACACGTCCACTTCCACGTTGTCCCAAGATGGAGCGGCGATGTCAACTTCATGCCGGTGCTGGCGGACGCGAAGGTAATCTCAGAAGGGTTGGAACAAACCTATAAGAAACTTGCCGGCGCGCTGGGCTCGCTGAACCTATAGCCTGTCATATTCTTTCTCGGCAAGACAAATCCCGGTATCGGGGCAAAATCAAACCACGCTTACGGAATTCCTCTGCGGATTGACGGAACTATCCGCCAAAAGGGCTAAATTGGAGTGCAAATTGAAATTCACCTGGAGTTATAGTGGCATATAGGGTTCTTTTTATATTCGGTACAAGGCCTGAAGCAATAAAGATGGCCCCTCTGATCAAGGAAGTCCAGAAATCCGCCAAGCTGGAAGCCAGAATCTGCGTCACGGCGCAGCACCGTCAAATGCTCGATCAGGTGCTGCGAATTTTTGGGATAGTGCCGGACTATGATTTGAATATTATGACCAGCAACCAAACGCTGTTCGGAATTACGGCAAGGATCATTGAGAAGCTGCAGGAGGTTTTGTCGAAGGAGAAACCCGACCTGGTTGTCGTGCAGGGAGACACTACGACTACATTTGCCGGGGCTCTCGCTTCGTATTACACCCGCGCCAAAGTAGCCCATGTCGAAGCCGGCCTGCGGACCCAGAATAAATTTGCGCCGTTTCCGGAAGAAATTAACAGAAGAATCACGAGTGTCATCGCGGATATCCACCTCCCTCCGACGGAATGGGCACGCGAGAATCTCATCAGGGAAAATGTCGACCCGAAAGATATTTTCGTCACGGGCAATACTGTCATCGATGCGTTGCTGCATGTCGTCGATCTTCTTCGCAAGTCAAAACCCAATTTCGGACCGCTCTTCAAAGGCATAGATCTCGCGAAGCGTGTCGTGCTGATCACCGGTCACAGGCGCGAAAATTTTGGAGAAGGGTTCAAGAACATCTGCGAATCGATAAGCGAATTGGCCGGAAGATTCCCAGACGTGGAGTTTGTTTACCCCGTACATTTCAATCCGAATGTTCGGGAGCCGGTCAACAGGATACTAAGCGGTGTTGAAAACGTCCATCTGATCGAACCTCTGGACTACGAGCCGTTCGTGTACGCGATGGACAGGTCATACATCATCCTGACCGATTCGGGAGGTGTCCAGGAAGAGGCGCCCTCACTCGGAAAGCCGGTCCTGGTTATGCGCGACACCACCGAGCGGCCGGAAGCGGTCAGTGCCGGAACAGTAAGGCTTGTCGGTACAGACAAACTGAAGATCATCGATGGCGTAGCGGGGCTTTTGACGGATGAAAGAGAATATGCCGCCATGAGCCGGGCGCATAATCCGTACGGCGACGGAAGAGCATCGGGAAGAAACGTGAAAATTTTCGAAGAATATCTCGAAAAGCATTCTTCCGAA
>JAJYGB010000191.1 GCA_021785235.1 Bacteroidota bacterium | reverse complement strand
TTCGCGCTGTTCCCGACATCGCTGCGTTTGCAATCGGCTATAACGTAGATGTCGTCAGGTATACGCGCGATGGTCTCGCCGAAAGTAGACCAGCCGTTCTCGCCAAGTGACTCGTAAAATGCCGTGTTAAGCTTGTACGCGCAGGCAACATCGCTGGTGGCCTCAATTATTCTCGTATTGAATTCAAGGACGGAGTCTTCATACTCCGAAAGGAACTCAGGGAGTTTCTCAACCGCCGGATCGAGTCCGATGCAAAGGTTGCTGTCGCGTTTCTTTATCGATGCAGTAAGTTTGTCGAAGCTCATTTGGAACCTGCTAGTTTTGAGTCGAAATTCTTCCACATCATGGATTCAACCGGGCGCCGGGTCTTCTTGTTGTACTTCGCGCTTCCCTTCCTGTTGTAAGGGACGAGCACTTCGCCGCTGACCTCGAAGTATATAAGCTGACCGATTGGCATTCCAGGGTAAATCTTAACCGGCTGCTTAACGCTTATCTCGAGCGTCCACGTATTGCAATAGCCGATGTCACCCTTCCCTGCTGTGGAGTGAATATCGATACCCAGCCGGCCGATACTTGACTTACCTTCCAGGAATGGGACAAAAGTGTGAGTCTCCGTGTACTCCTTCGTGACTGCGAGGTAGAGTCTCCCCGGGAGGAGGAGAAATCCGTCGTGGTCGTGCATCTTGAAGATTGTTATCTCGTTATGCTTTCTCGCATCCAGGATGTCGTCCTTGTATATCGCCAGCGTGTCGGCAAGATGCACATCGTATGAATTCGACCCAAGATGTTTTCTGTCAAATGGGTCAATCACGATATTTCCTTTTTTTATCTCTTCAAGAATGCGTTTATCGGTAAGAATCATTCGCTAGTGTTCCTTCCTGTGTGCGTAAAAATTTAAAAGAATCCCTACCATCATCCAATCGGCCAGGATGGAAGATCCCCCATAACTTATGAAGGGGAGAGGTATGCCTACAATGGGGGCGAGGTTTATGTTCATCCCGATATTAATGAAGACGTGGAAAAGGAGAACCGAAGTTATGCCGATCGCCGACAATGACGCGAATTTCGTTTTGACAAGCTCCGCTATGCGTATACCCCGGAAGAAGAGCGCTCCGAACACGAGGAGCGTGACTCCCGCGCCGACGAAACCAAACTCCTCGCCGATGACGGTAAATATGAAATCGGTCCATCTCGCCGGTACGAAGCGAAGCTGCGTTTGCGCGCCGTGAAGGTAGCCTTTCCCGAAGAGCCCGCCACTTCCGATCGCCACTCTCGCCTGGAGCGCGTTGTATCCGGCCCCTTGCGGATCGAGGTTTGGATTTAGAAAGATCTGTATGCGCTTTTGCTGGTGAGTCGCCAGGATTTTCTTGTAGAAATATTCCATGAACAACCCGAACGAAACCGCCACGAAACTCAGAGTCACGGCGAACAACTTCTTCCTGCTGAGCAGGAAGAATAGCACACCGAACGCGATGACGGTGATGATAAGAACAGCGGTCCCCGTGAACTCCGCGACTACTATGGCAAGAGGCGCCACAAGCGCGACAACTACTATCGGAGGAAGTCCGGCCCAGAAGAGAATCGGGAAAAAGATGGCGGTGTAGACTATCGTCGTGCCTAGATCGGGCTGAAGCATTGTAAGAAGCATCGGAAGCCCGACGATCCCCGCCGATATCATGATAACCTGCCACTGCGGCCGCTCAGTCCCTTTGTCAGAAAGGTATTTCGAAAGCGTGAGTATCGTCGCGACCTTAGCCAGCTCTGAAGGTTGACCGCCGACACCGAGAATCCCCAGCCAACTCGTATGACTCGCGACTTTCTTTCCTGCCACGAGGACAAACATCAGGAGAAGGATCGTTACCGCATAGAAGAAGTACGCGCTATTCTCAACGAACCTATTGGACGAGAACATTATGCTGAAGGCGACAATAATTCCGATGGACTGCCAAAGCAAGTCCTTGTAGAAAAAATCGTGCATGCCTGAATTATAGGTTGCGCTGTTGACAGCCAGCAAGCCTATTCCACCGAGCATGAGTGCCAGGAAAAAAGTCTTATAGTCGAAAGATTCCTTGAAGAAGTCGAACACTATCGTCCCGTTACGCGATCATTCATAACTTGGGTGCGCACCATGACGAAAGTCATGCATGTACCTGCTTGCGAGAATGCTTTCTGGTACAGGGCTGGATTTGATGCCGTTCTTATTGAGATAATACTCTATGAGCTTCCGTGCCATCGGAGCGCATATCGCGCCGCCGTAGCCTGAATTCTCAACCATTATGGCGAGGGCTATTTTCGGATGCTCGAATGGTGCAAACGCGACAAACCACGCATCGGCTCTTCCTCTCGGGTTCTGAGCGGTGCCGGTTTTCCCCGACACAGGGATGCCGGGTATCCGAGCGGCGCCTCCTGTACCTCGCGGACCGTTCACGACAAGATACATCCCCTCTCGCACTTTATTGAAGACCTCACGGCTTATAGGGATTGTCCGCTCGCTGTACTGGGTAGAATACATCCTCCCGGTTCTGACATCTTTAATGTAATTCACGAGATGAGGCTGATAATAATGTCCATAATTCGCGATCGCCATAGTATATGCCGCCATTTGAAGCGGCGTAGCGCTAACCTCTCCCTGACCGATCGCGAGGCTCAGGAGGTATCCATTCGTCCACTTATCTTTACCGAATATCTTGTCGAAATACGATTTCGATGGAAGAACGCCCGGGCTTTCGTTCGTGAGATCGATCCCCGTCTTCTGGCCAAACCCGAACAGCCTCCCGAACTTGGTCCATTTTTCGAAGCCGACTTTCAGCATCAGGTTGTAGTAGAAGATGTTGCAGGAGACTTCCAGACCCTGTACAAGGTTGACAACACCATGAGCTTCGCCGTTGTTGCAATGAAAAAGCCTGCCGCCGTACAGCATCGAGCCCTTGCAATCGATGGTCCAATCGGTATTAACCACATCATCCTGGAGCGCGGCGCTGGCGAGTACCATTTTGAAAGTCGATCCAGGTGGCAAAGCGGCCATGGTAGCGCGATTGAACAGGGGCTTGTCCGGATTGTTAATGAGTTTTTTCCACTGAGAGTCAGACGTGTATCCGGAGAAAACCGCGGGATTGAAATCCGGCGCGCTCGTCATTGCAAGCACTCCCCCGTTATCGGGATCGAGCGCCACTATAGCGCCTCGTTTACCAGCCAGCAGTGATTCGGCCATCGCCTGCAAGCCTTCGTCCACACAAAGGTAGAGATCCGAACCGTCCTGCGGAGGGATATCGAGCTTCCCGTCGTCGAACGGACCCATCACCTTGCCGACAGCGTTGACCGCGAGATACTTGTATCCCTTCTGTCCCCGGAGAATCGTCTCATAGCTTGCTTCGAGACCTGTGTATCCGACTATATCTCCAGGTTTGTAGTAATCGCCCATCGTCTCGAGCTGACTTTCGGAGATCTCTTTAGTGAAGCCGAGGATGTGCGCAGCGCGAGCCTTCCCCACGTAGACGCGCTTGGGTTCAGTATCGAAATAGACGCCTCTAAAATCATTCAGATGTTCCTCAATGGCATAGAGTGTCGCCGGGGCGATATCGCGTTTAACCCGCACCGGGAAATACGGCGAGATACTCTCTCCAATTTTTATCTGCTTTTCGATAACAGTCGTGTCTACGTTAAGGAGCGTGGCCAGCGCCGGTAACTGACTTTTCTTAAAATCGGCGGGGATAACGGAGACCTCATAGGCGGGATCGTTTTCGACCATCACCTTTCCGTTCAGGTCGAATATCTCACCACGGAGAGGCTGTTGGACGAACACGCGCGTAGTTATATCTTCGGACTTCTTACCGTAGATAACCTCATTGACAAGCTGCATATCTCCGAGCTTTGCCGCTATGGCGAAGAGGGCAAGCAGAATCACTCCCCTCATCATAAATGATCTGGCCCGGGAACCGAAATCGGCCTCAAACATATCTACTCTTTCTACCCTTCACAAAAACTATAATCATTGCAAATACTGTCGTGTATATGGTCGTTCCTACGGTGAATTTCAAGAAAACATAGAAGTAATTCAATTCGCCTGAAGCAATAATCGGAATGGCGGCAAGCTGCGTGACCGCGATCGTGATCGCCGAGATCCACGCGAAGTTGAAATTCGTCGCGGCCAGCTCGACGTCGCCCTCCTTATAAAAAAATCCCGCAACAAATCCCGCTATGACGCCTAGTAAAGATGAATATCCGATGAAGTGGGTCACAAGAAGATCGTTAACGAACCCCACCAGAAAGCCGCCTCCCATTCCGAATAGCTGCCCCTCCCGCAGCGACATATACACAGCGACCAATATGATCAGCTGAGGAGATATCGAATCGATCGAGGCGTAATTATCCAAAAATTTCTGGAGCACGATTGCCGCGATAGAAAGAGCGATGTATCCGAACAGACGTTTCGTCATTTCTCTTTCTGCAGGTGCTCCTTTTCGAGCTTAGTCGCCTCCGCCGGGCGTGAGTATTTCATCACAAATGCCGTTGTAATTGAAGTGTAGTCGACGGCTGGCTCCACATCAATCTTCTTGAATATGTCGCCGGGTCTGTTCTCGGCCTTCGTAACCATGCCGATGGCAATTCCCGGAGGGACAAGCGTACTCAGCGAAGATGTTTCGACAATATCTCCAGGCTGCACAGGGTACCTTCGCGAAACGTTCTCCATGGCGAGTTCGCCATAGCTCCCGGAGACGACCAAACCGTCGGCGGATGCGTTTACAAGCTTGGCGGCCACCCTACTGTCAACATCCAGAAGGGTCCTTACAAGTGAAAAGTTTTCGCTGACAGCCGAGACGATCCCGACGAGTCCTGTTCCGGAAACTACGGGGTCATTAACGCTGACGCCGTTCTTCTCACCGATATCGAGAGTAATAAAATTCCTTCCTCCGTCGGCTGATCTACCGACAACATCTCCCGGGATAAGAGGGTAAGACGATTGCTGACGAAGGTTAAGCAATCCGCGCAGTTGGCGGTTTTCCTCCATAGCTCCCCTTATCTTTGCATTCTGGTCAATGAGGTGAGCGTTCTCCAGCTGGAGTTTTTTCACTTCAGAACTGAGCGAAAAATAGCCGAGGACATCGTTCACGCCCGCTTCGAGGTATGAAGTCGTAACCAGCCCCACGACCTGCAACCCTCTCGTATGACCGTTGTTATTGGTGGAAATCAGTAATAAAGATAAAGAAATAAGGAGGGCAAAAATTATGTAATTCTTCGCGAGCCCAAAGAACTCGGCTAACCACTTATACATTCCTTAAGACCATCAATAACGTCTGCTCTTTATCAGGACCTTATTGTATTCTGTAATCTTGTCGAGGACTTTGCCGACTCCGCGAACGACAGCGGTTAACGGGTCCTCCGCGACATGAACCGGAAGATTCGTCTCCATCCTGATTCTTTCATCGAGACCTTTCAGAAGCGCGCCTCCGCCGGAGAGCATAATTCCACGGTCAAGGATATCGGCGGAGAGCTCCGGTGGCGTGCGTTCGAGAGATATCTTCACGGCATCTACAATGGCGCCGACCGGTTCGTTAAGCGCCTCGCGGATTTCTGCCGAGCTGACTTCAGTGGTCTTCGGAATCCCGGCGACAAGGTCTCGCCCTTTCACCTGGATGGTAATCTCTTCCTTCAACGGCATGGCCGAGCCGACTTCGCACTTGATAGCTTCCGCCGTGCGTTCGCCGATGAGTATGTTATGGTTCTTCTTGAAGAATTGTATGATGGCGTTATTCATCTCGTCGCCGGCAATACGGATTGATTCTTCGTTGACTATACCGGAAAGCGCAATGACGGCGATCTCCGTCGTGCCGCCGCCTATGTCTATGACCATGTTGCCGACCGGAGCGTCGACGTCCAGTCCGATGCCGATGGCGGCAGCCATCGGTTCTGCGATCAGGTGAACTTCCTTGGCGCCCGCGTGTTCAGACGCATCGCGGACCGCGCGCTTCTCAACTTCGGTGATCCCGCTGGGCACGCTTATCACGATTCTTCGGCTCGGTATCATACCGGCATGAACCTTCTTTATGAAGGCCCTGAGCATTCCTTCGGCTATTTCGAAGTCTGCTATCACACCGTCACGCATGGGACGGATAACCTGAATATCCCTGTGTGTTCTTCCCAGCATCTCCCTCGCTTCGTGGCCGATAGCCACGATTCTCTTCGTGTTCTTGTCGAAGGCGACGATCGACGGTTCCCTCAGGACGACGCCCTTGTTGCGCATCCAGATTAGCGTGTTGGCGGTACCCAGATCGATTGCCAGGTCGTTGGATAATAGTCCGAAAAATCCCATAGGTGTGCTCTTCTAGTGTTTAAAGTGTCTGATTCCCGTGAATACCATCGAAACGTTCAGCCTGTTTGCGGCTTCGATAGAGTCAGCGTCTCTTACCGATCCTCCAGGCTGTATGATAGCGGTCGCTCCCGCCGCGGCAATTTCCTCAACATTATCTGAGAACGGAAAGAAAGCGTCCGAAGCGGCCACGCTTCCCTGTAAACTCAAGCCTGCCTCGGCAGCCTTCATTCTTGCGATCTTCACCGAGTCGACGCGGGACATCTGCCCCGCACCCGAACCGAGGGTCATGCGGTCCTTCGCGAACACTATCGCGTTGGACTTCACGTGCTTGCAGACAGCGTAGGCAAATTTCATGTCCGCTAGCTCGGCTTCGGTCGGCTTCTTGTTCGTCACGACTTTGATATCTTTCTCGTTCAGCACAACATCGTCGACGGTCTGAGCGAGAACTCCTCCGCATGAAGAACGCACGGAGACGTCGTTCGGGAGAGATTTCTTGCTGATGATGAGTCTTCGATCTTTTTTCTTTTTCAAAATCTCGATGGCCTCGGCGGAGAATTCAGGCGCGATCAACACTTCGAGGAAGATCTCGTTCAGCTGTGCGGCAAGCGATGCGTCGATCTTGCCGTTGACAGCCACAATTCCGCCAAACGCGCTCTTCGAATCCGTCTTAAGTGCCCTCGTGTAAGCTTCCTGTATTGTCGATGCGATAGCCGCACCGCATGGGTTAGTGTGCTTGATGATTATGGCTGCCGGTTCGCTAAACTCCTGGAGAAGACGCTGAGCCGCGTCAACGTCGACGAGGTTGTTGTACGAAAGCTCCTTGCCGTGGATCTTCTCAAAATACTTTTCAAAATCTCCATAATAGCCCGCCGACTGATGCGGATTTTCCCCGTATCGCATCTCCATACTCTTGCGGCCGGAAAACATGAGACTATCGCGGAGCGGACCCCCGCCTACAAATTTCTCATTGAAGAATTGAGAGATAGCCACATCGTAATGCGCGACCTTCTCGAATGCCGCGGCGGCTAGCTTGCCGAGAAGCGGCTTTCCGAGCTCACCGCTCCTGCCGAGCTCAGCGACAATCTCGGAATACTGGGAAGGATCCACTACGACCGCGCATCCCTCATAATTCTTCGAGGCAGCGCGTATCAACGACGGTCCGCCGATGTCAATGTTCTCGACAATCTCATCCAGCCCTGCGCCCGAAGCGACGGTTTCTTCGAAGCGGTATAGGTTCACCACCACCATATCGAACATCGAGAGCTTCAGCTTCTCGAGTTGCTCCTGGTGCTCTTTCACATCCCTTCTGGCAAGTATTCCCGCAAAGATTGCAGGATGAAGAGTCTTCACGCGACCGTCAAGAATTTCCGGAAAGTTGGTGACATCGCTTATGCTTTTGGCAGGTATTCCGCCGGCCTGAAGAGCCTTTAG
>JAJYGB010000600.1 GCA_021785235.1 Bacteroidota bacterium | reverse complement strand
TTCCGGTATCACCTTGCTTATCGTCTTGCTTCCTTCCATTGTACACCGCCTCTGGTCAAATTCTTATTTTGCTTCCATCCCGAACGATGGCTCACTCTTCAACTGGACATCATCTCCGACTAGTACTACCTCGTAACCCTCCGCGTGAACATATTCTTTCGCGCGGACTTCTTTCGGAAATACTGCGAGGTTCTTTGCCGCCCATGCGAACCCGCCGAAACCTATCGCGACTATCATCAAGGTAATCGCGACCTCCATCCAGCCGGGGAAATAACTCACGCCATAGTGCCGTTCCAGAGATGTTATGCTCACGTTCATCCTGTTGAGAACGAAGCCCGTCATAACGAGAACCGCGCTGTAAAATAAGCCGCGCTTGCTCTCCCTTACCTTCGGTATCAGCAGGAGCGCTATCGGCACAAGGACGCCGGCGATTATCTCCACCCAATAGAGTATCCCTTCGGTGTTGAAGGTCGTGAGATACGAACCAAGATTATAGTTTATCGCGTCTTCAATCTTCAGAACCAGGTATATGGAAAGAGCGACAGCCGTCACCTTGCCGAGTTTCGAAAGTATCGGCATCTCAATTTCCCTGTGGAATGCTCTAGAACTGAAAAACGACTCGATCGTCACCATCGCCGGACCGACTGCTACGGCCGAGGTGAAGAAGAGAAACGGCAGATTTCCTGAATACCACAGAGGATACATCTTCTCCGGAACGATGAGGTAAAGCGAACCGAGCGAAGACTGGTGCAGTGTCGACAACATAACACCGAGTATCACGAGCGGAATTATCATTTTATGAACCGTGTTGGCCGCCTTCTTCATCTTCAGCCGCTCGAAAAGCATCGGACTGAATTCGAGTGCCAGCACGGTCGTGTACAGCATTACGCACCACGCTACTTCGAACATTACCGAATGAGGATTCCACATGACCAACGGATGCCAGATATTCCACGGCCTTCCAAGGTCAAAAAGGAGTGCGAAGACGACAAGGACATAGCCCAGGAACGCGGTCAGGACCGATGGACGGATGATCGCGTGATAGTCGTCAAGGTGGAACACGTAGACTGCAGAAGCGACCACAAACCCGCCGGCTGCGAGCCCGACGCCACACAGAACGTCGAATCCGATCCACAACCCCCACGGGAAGCTGTCGCTCAGATGAGTCGCGGCCCCCAGTCCGAATGCGAACCTAACGACCGCCGAATAGAGGCCAGCGACCACCAGGACGAGAAAGACCGATTTCCAGAACGTCATGTGCCGGAACCAGTCCGTGACTTTCGAAAGAGAAGTACTGCTGTTCATTTTGCCTCCAGTGGTTTACCGTTTGTTTTCAGTGTCGTTGTCCTGCGCGTCTTCGCGCTTCAATCCTTCCTCGTACTCAGCCACTTTCTTTTTGCGGTTGGTGAGCCACCAGAAACCTGCCATAAGTGTGCTGCCCCAGACGAAATAGTCGGGGATCTTCTCCATGATCTCCCAGGTATACTTGGGAAGCGCTTTCTTCGGAAGATTCGCGGGAAATCCAAGTTTGCCGAAGTCGACTCCCGCAAGATACATGGTTGATGTTCCGCCGATCTCGGTTGTCCCGAATATGTGTTGGAAATAAGTGTTCGGGTCGTTTTTAATTCTCTTATTGGCTTCTCCAATCAATTCATCACGATTCCCGAAGATACGAGCCTGCGCCGGACACGCTTCAACACACGCCGGCTGCTTTCCCTGCTGCTGGCGGTCGAAGCACATGTCGCATTTCGTAACTTTAGGGTTAGGTTTGTTCCATTGATACTTCGGTATTTGGAACGGACAGGCCTGCATGCAATACCTGCAGCCAATGCATTTTTCCTCATCATATGTAACCGGGCCTTCGGCAGTCTTCTTCAGCGCTCCGACCGGGCAAACCGACGCGCATGTCGGATCCTCGCAATGCATGCAGAGTCTCGGCACGTATGTATCGCCGTACTGCTGGACCACCGTGTTCTTCTCGCACGACAGCTCGTGCACGTCGGTACGGGGAAAACCCCATCTGTCCTCGCATGCCTCTTCGCACGCCATGCACCCGATGCACTGGGTTGTATCAACTAAAATTCCCACCTGACTCTTCATTTTGGTTCTCCCTTTACGATTAACGACTTCTAGTTAGTTTTCTGATTGCCGTTACTTGCCGCGAGGAAATCGTTCTCGAACTTCTGCCATACTTCCTGCGGAGAGTGTTCCATGACGTCATTTACCGGAATACCGCCGTCCATGAGAGTCACTCCGGCAAGAGAGGGAGTTCCCGCCGCCCCGAGCGCCTCGCTCTGCGCGGTTATGAAATTCCTGAACCTCTTTATCTCGTCCTTAAGCCACAGTGCGGCTTCATTGCCGATTGAAAGCTGTTTGATCTCTCCCGCGAGATTCGTCGGTTCCACCAGCGTGACCCAGCCTCCCTTGTACGGCTCTTTCCTGACAACTCCGGGCGAATGACTCAAGCCATCATTAAAAGCGACGACCTTGCCGGAAATGGGCGCGCGGAAAGACATCTCTTTTCCACCCTGCCTCACCGTGAAGAGCTTATCACCCTTACGGACGATCGTATTGACGGGGATGGTCTCGACCTCACCGACCGGTCCGAGTATCTTCTGGACGAAGTCATCCAGCCCAACACGGGTCAGGCCGTCAGGAAGGAGTTCGACCCATGTGTGCCCCTTGCCGAAGAAATAGCCTTTGGGTATCATAAACCTTGGCTTTGCCGAGACTTGGGCGGCCGGAGAAAGCGCCGCTTTTCGTTTGGCTGCCCGCTGCACGAAATAATCAATTCCCAGGAATATGATTATTGTCGCGACTACAAATAACGCAACCATTTTGAACCTCCTAAGATTTTACAGTAAAGTGTGTTGACTTGTTAAACTGATGTTCGCAAACGAGATCGTGCGGCGAGGTGCCGTACTCCCGATATTCGCTGGGAACTTGAGGGCGTTCCGGAGGAATCGTCCCACCAAAATCCCGGCGTTTCTTTCTCATTCTTACGATTTCCATTTGAATCATCACCCCATATTCTACAATACCCGTTCCGAAAACACGGGAACCCCCGGAAAAAACCAGAGGGCTAACTCATTGCAAGACGAGTGACTACAAGGAGGGAAAACCAACACGTTGCGCGAACGTACACAGCGCCTTCGCGTGCGTTGAAACACTCAACACATGATTCCGTCGCGCCGACGAATTGTCGGTTATACCGTTTGCATTCGCACTAAACCGAGCGTAGAGAACTTCAACGCAACGTGATGAACAACTCAACGAAAGTCTTTGTGGGTTCTACCCGGGCGACGAATCTGTGTCGAAAAGGCAAAAAGACATTAATAATTTGCGCTTCTTCTGCTTCGCCGAATTCTGTCCTGAATCCCAACACCGCAACTGGGAAGGGGGCTTCACTGCTGTCTGCTCTCCAGGATGATTTTCACACCCGAACTGGTACCGATCCTGTTTGCCCCGCTCTGAATCATGAGAACAGCATCGGCATAATTTCTCACTCCGCCTGAAGCCTTCACCCCCACCGATGGTCCGACGACTCTTCTCATGAGCGCGACGTCTGCCGCCGTAGCGCCCGACTTGCTGAAACCGGTCGATGTCTTCACAAAATCCGCGCCCGCCCTCTTAGCTATCGTGCAGGCCACTTCCTTCTCCTCATCAGTGAGAAGACAGGTCTCGATAATGACCTTGAGGATCGTGGATCGCGCGTGGGCTGTATCGACTACGGCCCGTATGTCGGCTTCAATGTACTTCAGATCTCCAGATTTCAGTCTGCCTATATTGATTACCATGTCGACTTCCTGGGCGCCGTTCGAAATGGCCTCCTCGGCTTCGTGCACCTTTGAACCCGTCGTGGTTGCCCCGAGCGGGAAGCCTATTACGCTGCAAACCTTGACCGCCGAATTTTTCAATCTGTCCCTCGCGAACGTCACGTATCCTGGATTGACACAGACGCTCGCAAAGTTATATTCCAGAGCCTCCTTACACAGGCCATCGACTTCGGCGGGAGTCGCCTCCGGCTTCAGGATCGTGTGATCGATCATCCGCGCAAGTTCACCCGCCGCAATTTTCTTTTCGCTCATTTGCTCCCCCCGGTTGAGTTATTCAGTTGTTCATAAAGCTCCCGGTCGGAATCCATCAGATGGCTCGACGGTGCTGCTGGAGTATACGGCTTGAGGTCCGGTGTCTTCGAAAACATCCCGAACATCGGAACCGCGAGCGCGTCGCCGAGATTGAGCGGATCGAGGCCGAGAATAAGTTCAACAGTCCTCAGCATGCTCAGCTGGTCGTAACGGTCGTGTACAACCTCATCTCGTTTCACGTAAGGCCCCGCCGCGAGAGCAACCGTTCGCGTGGCATCGACATGGTCGGGCCCGTTCTGGGCGTCGTCCTCTTCGACAAGCACAAGACTGCTCTTCCAGACCGGGCTGTGCGAGATTGTCTTCAGGATCTGGCCCAACGCCGCGTCGTTTTCCGACACCAGCTGGTAGGGGTTCGGATAATTCGGATTCGTCCCGCCGGTGTGATCGTTTGGAAGCCAGATGTATTCGAATTTGGGCAGCCGGTTTTCCTGGAGCAGGTAATTAAAATCCTCTCTCCAGGCCGTAAACCTCTTAAGGTCGGAGTACTTCAAATCCCAGGTATAATAATTAAACGCGTAATGCGACAGGAAGTCTGCAAATCTCATCCGGAATTTCTCGTTCGACCTAAACGCCTCGTAGAGTGATTCATCCCCGACAAAGATTTTCGATATGCCGGCTCCGAAGTCGGTGGTGGTGAGAAGTTTAGATATTTCAGTCGGCGTGTGAGAGTGATCGTAATACGCGGCCGTAAAGTCCGAGAACTCTTTTCCCCTGTCCACTGACGAAGCAAGTTCCATGCTTTGGGCGTAGAACTTCTTCGCCAACTCGCTGTTAGCGCCAAAAGTCTCATCCACTAACCTGTGCGCGGCGGTAGACAAATAGTACGGCTCTCCGTATACCTTGAACGGGACATTCTTTGCCCGGAGCGCATCCCAGATATATGCCGGCGAGAATACGGCGGGCACTGTTCCGAACGGGTACCCTTTATAGCGATCGGAGTATGCGATATTTCCGAGCAGCTCAAGGAAGGGACTCGCGTAGCCGCTGGTCGTAAAGCTGTGCCCCAGGACGCTAATCTCACCGTCGGCAAAGTAGTTGTCGAGGTCGACAAAATCCCGGGCGATCTTGTGGCCGTTCGGAGTGACCGATTCTCCGAAGAGGGTCAGAGTCGAATCGCCGTTGCCGCGTCCGAGATCACCGAGGATCTGGTCGTAAGTCCTGTTTTCCCTTATGATGTAAAAAATGTGCTTTATCGGCAGTTTGAGCCCTTTTGCAGGACTGTACAGAGGCGATCCGTCTTCGACAAGCCTGGTCCACGGCTTAAGATGAGGTTCAATTGCGGATTCAGGAACTATCGACGCGGTTCCCTTGAGCAAGTTGAGGACATAATCGGGACCTCCCTTTCCTTTGACCGGCTGAGGGCCGTCTGGGTTGGGCCGCCTGCCATGGATTCCCTTCGCGCTTATCGTCAATAAGTTCCCGTCATGAACGAGCACCTTTGTAGGATACCAGCCGGCCGGGACGTAGCCAAGGAGTTTCCCGGTTGTCCTGTTCAGCACGGCGACCGCATTCATCGTCGCTTCGCTGACGTACAACTTGCTGCCACTGATCGCGCACGATGTGGGAGCGGCACCGTAACTGACTCCCTTCGCGGAAACGTTAATCTTCTTCTCGAACTTGTCAGTGACGGCATTGATCACGTAGACGGCGTCGGAATTCTGATTGACGACGTAGACTAAATGGCCGTCGACCGTCATGTTTCCCGGTCCCTTTCCGACCGTCAAGGTTGAAGTCAGCTTCAAGCCTTTGCTGAATATTTCCACCTTGTCTTCGCCGAGAACCGACACAAATATTTTTCCGCCCGCGTATGCGACTGAATAGGGGAAGTAACCGACTTCCGCTTCCTTCTCGATTTGCCCCGACTCAGTGTTGAGTATCGCGATCTTACCTTTGCCGTATTTGCCTTCAGAATCGTTTGCCGTGAGATAAGCTACGGCCAGGTAAGTGGAGCCGATGGGACACACCCCGGAGGTGTATCCATTAACAGGATAAGTCCGCGCCAAATTGAAATCTTTTCCGATTCGATAGACTGACGACGCGTAGCCGCCGCTGACGTAGAGATACCCGTCTTCACCCACGCATGCCGATGGGAAGATCGAGCTCAGCTTGATGGTCTTCCTGACCTTCGCCTCCTTGACGTCCACGATCGAAAGCTCCTGAGGCTCCTTCCAATAGTCGCCGCTATTGAGGACAACCAGGTAATCATTGAAAAAGACGGCGTCCGATGGAAACCTCCCAAGTTCCACCTGCGTGCCGGCGGGAGCAATCTTCCAGCCGGTCGGGAGCGCGATCTCGCTCGACTCCGCTTCCTCAGAGAGCGCGTGGGATCTTTCCAGGTAGGATTCAATCGATGAGTATGAAGTCCCCTTCGCGAATGTCCACAACTCGCTATTCAGCATGTGCTCCGTGCCGGGGACGTCGAAACCTTCATCATCGTCCTGAGCACAAGTGTACCTGGGAAATGACAGCGTCGCAACCAGCGACGACAGCGCGAAGATCAAAAGGTAAGATTTCATGTCTCTTTTCATGTCAGAATATTCTCCGGATGAATTGCTTGAAGTACCGCGAGGGGTCTCATCGAAGAGGCCCCCCACGGGAGGGTCAAATTTCTATTTCCCGTTCCAATCGGGGAGAGTTCCGGGCGTCCAGGGCGCTCCCGCCGCCTGCATTTTCCCCTCGAGATCTTTCAGATCCGTGTTAATGAGGGTCTTGAGCTCACCCAGTTGTCCGACGAATTCTTCACTCGCGATTTCATAAGAGGTCACATCCGTTTGCGGCGGACGGGCCGTTGACATGGACTCATTGAACATGATAGTCTCCACGCGCTCGCTGATGGAAATAGGCGTGTTCAAGCTGAGCGCGCGCAGCGTTTCGTTGCCGCGCATCTGAATGAGGATTGAATCGAGTTTCATCTGCATGCTGTAGACGTCGGCTCGCAGATTCTCGATGTTCGCGGGAGCCTGGTTCAGAGCCTTCTCTATCAAGCCGAGCCTGGTTCTCAGCTGGTTCGCTGTTTGCAGTGCACCATAGATCGCGCCGTGCAATTTCGTAACTTTCTGCTGGAAGGCGACAAGAGCTTCGTGGTCAGCGGATGGCATGGTGTCTTCTCCAGGTACATAAACTGTAAAGCTCTGCGGTTGCGAGAGCTGGGTCGTCTTTCCGTCTGCCTGTTGATAGAGTGTGACGGTGTACTTGCCCGGCATTACGAGGGGTCCGTCGTCCGAACCATAATTCCGCGGTCTCTCGCGAACCACCATGCTTGGGTATCTCAGGTCCCAGCTCACACGGTGGATGCCTGAAGTAACAGGCCCTTCGATCCTGCGAACCACGTCCCCCGATTCGTCCGTAACCTTAAGCTCGATTGCCGGGGACGGCTGCATCCCTTCCGCTGTCAGTTGCTCCTCGGTCGGGTATACCATCGCGGTGCCGCTCTTCTCGGCCTTACTCTCCTCTTCCTGACGAATTTCCTTCTGCGTCTTCAGGCTTTCCTTGAGATAATAGGTTAATGTCGCACCGAAGGGAGGATTTGGAGCAGTGTAATATGATTCTCCCTGTGCCGCCTTCCCGTTGTCGCCGAGAGGCTGAGATGGGAT